>CAZKKD010000061.1:0-14082 GCA_964553265.1 uncultured Planctomycetales bacterium
CCACCGGGCCGCGCGCCCGCACCGCGCACCCGGCGGCGGGGAGCTTGCTCGCCATGCCGACGCGGCCGAGGCCCGATCCGCCGACGCCCGCCAGGGCCTCGATGGTCGGGGTGATGGCCGCCACCTCGGGGAGGACGGGGCTCGGGCCCTCGGCGGGGGGGCGCTCGGGCAGGCCGTCGACGTCGGAGGGGAGCACCAGCGCGTCGGCCTCGGCCATGATCGCGACCATCGCGGAGAGGGTGTCGTTGTCGCCGAACTGGATCTCCTCCACCATGACGGTGTCGTTCTCGTTGACGATGGGGACCGCGCCGAGGTCGAGGAGCGCCCAGAGGGTGTTGCGGGCGTTGAGGTAGCGCTGCCGGTCGTCCAGCCCGTCGCGGGTGAGCAGCATCTGCCCGACCGCCAGGTTGTGGCGGGCGAAGGCCTCGGCGTAGGGGCGCATCAGCTTGCCCTGTCCGACCGCGGCGGCGGCCTGCAGGTGCGCCAGGTCGACCGGGCGTCCGGTCATGCCCAGGCGCGCCGCGCCGGCGGCGACCGCCCCGGAACTGACCAGGATCACCTCGCGCCCCGCGGCGCGGAGTGCGGCCGCGTCGTCGGCCAGGGCCTGGATGCGGTCGTGATCCACTCCGTCGCGGAGGGAGGCAAGGACGCTCGAGCCGATCTTCACCACCACGCGTTTCGCCGCAGCGATGTCGGAACGGCGCTGGGGTTGTCCTTCGGTGTTGTTCATCGCCTCATCCCGTTGGGGTGCAACAGGTTCGGTCAGTACGTGTCCGGCGGCGGCCCCGGTGGCCCGGCCATGGATTCTGCACTTCCCGTCATTGTAGGCATTCTGCCGGTCGGCGCAAGACGCGAGCCGTTTCGCCGGGCAGGGCCTGCACGCGGCCCGGCGGTCGCAGGGTTGTGGCGGGAGGAAGCGGAGCGGACGGCGGCTTCCGGCGAGGGTTGGCGCTTTCGTGCGCAGATACGGGGGCGCGCCGGACGATAGATCCCACATGAGGCTACTGTACCTGCGGTATCTGCGCCAGCGCGGAACGCCGAAGCGCTCCGCCCGGGCCCGGAAGCCGCGCCCCAGGTAGAACGTTCCGCCTCCGCCGGCAACGGCGGGACGGAGACGTGCGCATCGTGCGCGCGGCGCAGCCGGGATGGGCCGGGTGCGTCCGCGGCGGTGCATCGACCGCACGCCCGGCGGTGGAGGGGGTGCGCCCGCAACCATCGGAAGGAGACGACCATGTGCAACAATCGAACCGGCTGGCTGCGCCGCGGGGCGCTGTTCCTTGTCCTCCTTGTCTGGTGCGGCGCGGCGCTGGCGGCAGGCTTCTGCGTCCAGTGTGGCGAGAAGCTGGCCGCCGAGGTGAAGTTCTGCCCGGACTGCGGCCACCAGGTGGGCGCGCCCCTGGCCGAGAAGGAGGAAGCGCCCGCCGTCGCCGAGGCCCTGCCGAAGGAAGCGCCCGAGTACCGCAGCATCGAGGAGGCCGACGCCTACTACGAGCTTGCCGAGGAGGAGCGCAAGAGCGTCGGCGCGTTCCTGCTGCCGAATCTCAAGGCGCGCCGCTACCGCAAGGCGCTCGACTTCTACCTCCGCATCCTCGAGCGCTGGCCCGAGAGCGACAAGTGCGAGCACGCCGCCTACCAGGCCGCCCGCATCTACGAATCGGTCGCCTTCAAGGACTACGACAAGGCCATCCGCTACTACCGCACGGTCCTGGCCATCAATCCCGAAAGTACGCTCGACGCCCGTTTCCAGCTCGGCCGGGTGAGCGAAGAGTGCATCCGCGATTTCCAGAGCGCCGCGGCCTACTACCGCGACTGCATCGAGAACGCCCGCGTCCAGGATGAGAAGGAAGCGGCCGCCGACGCCCTCGCCGAGCTCGAAGAGGAGATGGCCAAGGCCGAGGAGCGCGTCGCCCAACGCTGAGGACGCGTCCTTGGGCCTGTCCGCGCACGCGGTCCCGGACGGCTGCACCGATTCGACGCACTCTGCGGGCCCCGCCGTCCACCGGCGGGGCCCGGTGCGTTTCGCTGCACGGACGGTGGTGTGGGCTTGCGAGTCTGCGGCGAATCCTGTAGGGTGCAGGCGCGCGGCGGGCGACCGCCGGCACGGAACGGAACCGGTTGGAGGAGCAGCATGCGCGAACGGTTGCGGGAGGCGCTCTGCCGGAGCACGGCGGACTACGCGGAGATCCGCTTCGAGGAAGAGGACGGCTCGCACATCGCCTTCCGCGGGCCGGAGGCCGAAGCGGTCGGGTCGCACCGGTTCCGCGGGGGGATGGTCCGGGCCTGCACGCGCGGCGGCTGGGGCGAGGCCACCTTCGACGCCGTCGAGGAGCTCGACGAGCGCGTCGCCCAGGCCTGCGCCTGCGCCGCGGAGGTGGGCCAGGACGAGACCGCCCTCGCCCCCGTCGATCCGGTCGACGCCGAGGCCCCCGCCCGGCTGGAGCACGACTTCCGCGGCGTGCCGCTCGACGAAAAGCTGAAGCAGGTCGTCGCCTACAACGAACTCATCCTCGGCGCCGACCCGCGCATCGCCAGCTCGGGCGTCAGCTATACCGACGCCTTCCGCCGCGTCCACTATGCCAACAGCGAAGGCGCCTCGTTTTTGGAGGAGCGCCCGCGCCTGGTCCTGCGCGCCACCGCGGTCGCGCGGGAGGACCGCCTGGTGCAGTACGCGACCGAGAGCGTCTCCTCCGCGAAGACCTACGACTGCGTGCTCGGCCTCGAGGAGCGCGTCGCCCCGGCGGCCCGGCGGGCGGTGGACCTGCTCGACGCGCCGTCCTGTCCGGGCGGGGCGCAGACCGTGGTGCTGGATCCGGAGCTCGCCGGCGTCTTTGCGCACGAGGCGTTCGGGCACCTCAGCGAAGCGGATCACCTCTACGAAAACGAACGCATGCGCGAGGTGATGACGCTCGGCCGCGAACTCGGCTGCCGGGAGCTCAACATCGTCGACGACGGGTCGCTGCCCGGCCGGCTGGGATCGGCGGTGTTCGACGACGAGGGGGTGCCGACCGGAAAGACCGATCTCATCCGCGACGGCGTGCTGGCCGGCCGCCTGCACAACCGCGAGACCGCCGCCCGCATGGGCGAGGCCCCCACCGGCAACGCCCGCGCCATCCGCCGCAACGTGCCCCCGCTCGTCCGCATGACCAACACCTACGTCGAGGGCGGCGACCTGTCCTTTGCCGAGATGATCCGCGGCATCGACGACGGCATCTATGCCCTCGGCATGCTTGGCGGGCAGACCATGATGGAGCAGTTCACCTTCTCCGCGGCCTACGGGTACCGGATCCGGAAGGGGGAGGTGGGCGGGCTTGTCCGGGACGTGACGCTGACCGGGAATGTCTTCGAAACGCTGAAGCGCATGGACGGCTTCGGCGACGATTTTCGCATCGTCGAGCGCGCCGGCGGCTGCGGCAAGGGGGGGCAGTCCCCCCTGCCGGTCACCTTCGGCGCGCCGCACCTGCGCATTCGCGACGTCGTGGTCGGCGGACGCTGACGGCCTGAACGGAGGAGACGCTTCGATGCAGGAGAGCATGCTGCCGATGGTCCGGGCCGGTCTCGAGGCCGCGCTCGACCGCGCCGCCGCGGGCGGGGCGTCGGCGCGGATCCGATTCGAACGGACGCGCCGCACGCGCGTCGAGTTCGAAAGCGGCCGCCTGAAACGCGCCGCCGAGACGGCGGATTTTCATTTCACGCTCGACGTGGTCCGCGACGGCCACCGGGCATCGGTGTCGGGCAACGACATCGCCGCCCTGCCGGAGCTGGTCGACCGCGCGCTTACCCTATCGGCGGTCGGGAGTGTTGCGCACTTCGACGCCTTCCCGCCGCCGGCCCCCGTGACGGAGACCCCGCGCTACGCCGCGGTCACCGCGGCGGTGACGCGGCAGGACCTGATCGACGCCTGCGAGGCCGTGGTCGAACCGCTGAAGGAACGGGATCCGGATCTCGACATCCGGGCCACCGGCGAGGTGCGCGCCGGGGAGTGCCTCACCCTCACCACC
Source organism: uncultured Planctomycetales bacterium (assembly GCA_964553265.1). Lineage (GTDB taxonomy): Bacteria > Planctomycetota > SZUA-567 > SZUA-567 > JAFGNG01 > CAZKKD01. Next base: position 3,999 of record CAZKKD010000061.1, read on the forward strand.
GGGGGCGTGGACCACACCGAGCGGGAGACGCTGTGGAGTTTCGGTGCGGGGGTGCAGCGCACCGAGGGGACCGACATGCTCTTCTGCGGCGACGGGCGGGCCTGGCGCGACGCGGGGGCGTTCTGGGAGCCGGAGGCCGTCCTGGAGCGAATCCGGTGGGATCTCGATCACGGCGGCGAACTGGCCGATCCGCCGACGGGCGCAGCGAACGCGTTCTTCCCGGCCGAAACGATGCCGATGCTGCTGGCGTCGCTGCAGCTCGGCCTGAACGGGCGCAATGTCGCGAAGGGCGACTCGCCATTGCGCAATCGCCTCGGGGAGCAGGTGCTGAGCCCGGCCTTTACGCTCGTCGACAACCCCCATCGCGCCTACGCCCCCGGAGCGGCCGAGATCGACGACGCCGGCGTTCCGGCGCGGCGGCAGGTGCTCGTGGAAGGGGGCGTGCCGAAGTGCTTTCTGTACGACCTCGACAGCGCCGGCCTGGCGGACACCGCCCCGACCGGCAATCCGGGCTGCCGACCGCACAACCCGGAGATCACGCCCGGCGAGACGCCGTCCGCCGCGCTCCTCGGGGGCATCGACGACGGCATCTACATCAAGAGCCTGATCGGCTTCGGCCAGAGCAACATCGTCAACGGGGACATTTCCTGCAACGTCGGCCTCGGCTACCGCATCCGCAACGGTGCCGTGGTCGGCCGGGTCAAGAACACGATGGTCGCGGGCAACCTGTACGACCTGCTCGGCGAGGGTCTGCGGCTCAGCAGTGACGTGCATCCCGTCACGTTGCATCCTTGTGCCGTCGTCGAGGGCCTGCACGTCAGTGCGGCCGGCGGCTGATCCGACGCGCGGTGCTCCATCGCCGATGAGGGCGTCCCCATGTTCAAGACCTGTCCCCACTGCGGGCGAGAATGGCCCGGGCGGGAAGACCTTCTGCGGGATCCGGAGGTGATCATCTCGGGCTACCAGCTCCATCCGGTTGATCCGCTCAAAGGCTTCTATCTCTTCCAGCATGGCCGGCCGGGGTGCGATACGTCCTTTGCCGTCCAGACCGAGCACTTCCTGGATCTCGCCAGCCCCTCGGCCTACGAATGCATGATCTTCGGCGAGGAGGACTGCAAGGGGCATTGCCTCGTGGTCGAAAACCTGGGCGCCTGCGATGCGCCCTGCCGCGGCGCTGCGTTCCGCGAGGTACTGGGCATCATCGCCGATCTGCTTGCGCGGGCCCGCAACGAACGGCCCGGCTCCGACGCCTGACGGGAGGTGTTCGTGTCGCATCGGCTCGTGATTGACGGATACAACCTTTTTCACCGCTGGGCGCCCACCGGGCCGCTGGTGCGCGACAGCACCGACCCGGCCGCCGCCCTCACCCGGGCGCTCCGGCGGCTGGCCGAAGCGACGGGCCGCCGCAAGCGCCGCCCGCTGGTGGTGCTCGACGGCGTCCTTGACGGCGTGGGGACCCCGGGCGCGCTGGCGGTGCGCTTCGCCGGGGCGGGCCGGACCGCCGACGCATGCATCGAAGAGATCGTGCGGGACGCGCCGCGCCCCCGCGACATTGTGGTGGTGACCAGCGACCGTGCGCTCGGCGGGCGCGTTGCCGCACTCGGCGCGCAGCCGGAGACGGTGGAGACCTATCTCGCCGGCCTGGCCGACGCGGGCGCACCCGCGGAACGCAAACCCCCGCCCCCCTCGCGGGCGGAGGTCGAGTCGTGGCTCGAGGTGTTCGGTGACGGCGAGGACATTCTTCGCGAGGAGGGTTGATGCTTCCCTGGTTGTTGCTGCTCTTCATCTGCGTGCCGCTGGTGGAGCTCTTCCTGCTCATCGAGGTGGCGCGCGTCATCCAGGTCTGGCCCACCATCGGGCTGGTCGTGCTGACGGGGGTCATCGGGTCGTGGCTGGTGCGCTGGCAGGGGCTGCAGACGCTGGAGTCCATCCGGCGTGACCTTGCCGAAGGGCGGATGCCGCACGAGCGCATCCTCTCGGGCATCCTCATCCTGGTCGGTGGTGCGTTCCTCATCACCCCCGGCATCCTGACCGACGTGGCCGGGTTTCTTCTGATGGCGCCGGGCAACCGGCGGCTGATCCTCCGCGCCCTGCACGCGCGCATCCGGGCCCGCATGGAGGCCGGCGGCGGGCAGGTGTGCTTCTTCCGCGTCGGCGATGGCTCGGCCGGGCCGGGCGCGCCCGGCGGCATGGCGGGCGGCGTTCCGGGGGCTTCGCCCCCGCGCGATGCCGACGAGGTCGTCGGGTCAGCCGAGCCGGCCGGTGACGACGACGCGACCGCATCGTCCGACCGCACTCGTCCCTGAGCATCCAACAAGAGGCCTCGTTTCGCAACGTCACCCCAGCGTCAGCGCCGGAGCGTTGCATCCATTCGCGTGTCCGGGTTGCGAGGTCCGGCGCCTTCCCGCGCGTTTGTGCGCGTGCGTCGTGATGAGGCACGGCCTGTGGGCATGTGTGCTTCCGGCATTTTCGAGGAAACGCCCTCCGCAACCCAACGCACTTCCGGGCAGCGGGTTGCAGCCGGGATTCCCCTGGTTTCGGATGCGTGGTGGCCGGGGAGAGGCGATCCCGCTCAGCGGACCTTGGGGGCGCCGGCGGCCTCGGCGGTGATGCGGGTTTCGATGTAGACGAAGCCGCCCTCCCGCGCCTTGCCCTGCCGATCCTCGACGTGCACCCGGATGTGAAAACGTCCCGCCCCCGCCGCCAGCGCCTGCCGGCGGACCAGGTCGGTCGCGTGGGTCCGGGCGAACTCCTTGGCCGCTTCGAGCCGGGCAAAGGTGCGCGTCTGGTCCGGCGCGTGGAGGACGAAGCCGCCCTGCGCCATGTCGGGCCGTACCAGGAGCTGTACGCGCTGGACCACCGACCCCGTGATGGCCCCGACCGCCCCGGCCACGCCGGCGCGCGCGGGCACGACGGCCTCTGCGCCGAGGGCGTCGGCCGCGTCCGGGACCAGCGCCCCCGCCGGCGCTCCGATGCCGATTACCGGCAGCGTCAGCCCCAGGCGGCAGGTGACCGCGCCGTCGGGCCGGCCGTGCGCGGCGCTCTGGACGAGGCGTTCGAGCGCGTCCTCGGGCCGGTCGGCGGCGAGCCGGTCGTCCAGGCCCATCGCCGCGCCCGCCAGCGTGCGGACCAGGTGCTCGCGCATGGCGGCGCGTGCGCGGGCGGCCAGTTCGTCCGGGGTGACCTCGGCCCGGTCGGCGACCAGTTCCAGCGCCAGGCGGGCCGTGTCGGTGTCCCAGCGGTCGAAGGATCCGTCGACGTGGAGCAGGTCGGTGGGGGTGAGCCCCGCCCGCAGGATAAGGCCGCGGTCCTCCAGGCGCGCCACCGGCAGGCAGGAGAGGTAGGGGTAGTCGAGTGCCCGGCTGAGCGTGAGGAGGCTGGCCGGGCCGTCGCGGAGGACGCGAAGGATGCCGCGCTCGAGATCGTTGAGGCCGTGGAGCGCCTCCGGTACCTCGCGCACGTGGACGTAGAGTTCGCACGGCTGGAGAAGGCGGAGCTCGGCCAGGTTGGCCTCGGCGAGTTCGCGGAGGAGGCCGGGAATGCCGGGGCGCTCGGCCGCGAGCCGCGACAGGGGCAGCACCCGGCGCGGTCCGACCGCGACGCGCCCCTCGCGCTCAACCCGGATGTGGCTGTCGCCCCCGAGGCCGCTGGTGCGGATGGCGGGGGCCCGGACCACGGTGCGGTGCGCGCCGACGACGGCGCCGGTGGCGCTGGCAACCGGGCGGCCGCCGCGGAGGAGGGCGACGTCGCTGGTGGTGCCGCCCATGTCGACGACCACGGCCTCCTCGAGCCCGGTGAGCGCATGCGCGCCGCAGAGGCGGGCAGCGGGGCCGCTCAGGATCATTGCCACGGGGCGCTTGCACGCCTCTTCGGCCCGGACGAGGCTGCCGTCGGCCCGGACGATGGTGAGCGGGGCCTCGGCCCCGGCGCGGGCGAGGACGGCCTCGACGGAGCGGACGAGCTCGACCACAACGGGGCTGATTCGGGCGTTGAGCGCGGCGGTGACGGCGCGTTCGATGGCGCCGAGTTCGTTGGAGAGTTCGTGCCCGCAGACGACCGGCAGGTGGCAGAGGTCGGCCGCGATCGTGCGCAACCGCGCCTCGTGGGCAGGGTTGCGGCAGGCGAAGGCGCCGACGATGGCGAGCGCCTGGACCTCCTCGGTTTCGACCAGTTCGCGGATGGCGGTCCGGGCGGCCGCTTCGTCCAGCGGCGTACGCTCCTCGCCGTCGGCGCCGTGCGCGCCGGGGACGGTACGGAGCGGCCGGTGGGGGATGCGCTCGACCGACCAGGCGTCGTACCCCGCCAGGAGGAGGCCCACCCGGCACCCCTTGCCCTCGACGATGGCATTGGTGGCGAAGGTCGTCGCGAGGCTGACGAGCCGCACCGCGCGCAGGCGGTCGGCCGGGAGCGCCTCCAGCGCCTCGGCGACGCCGACGGAGGGGTCATGCGGGGTGGTGAGCCCCTTGCCGGCGGCCAGGACGCTGCGGTCGGCGAAGTCGTAGAGTGCGGCGTCGGTGTAGGTGCCGCCGGCGTCGATGCCCAGGCCGACCCCCTCGTGCGGGGCCGCGTCGGCGAGGAAGGCGGCGCTGCCCTCGGCGTCGGCCTCGGTGGCGATGTCGCCGTCCTCGCCCACCAGGAGGTGGACCGTCTCCTCGCGGACTGCGCCGGTGCCGGCGAGGGCGGCCTCGGCCGGGGTCATGGCCTCGACGATGCGATCGTCCTGGGTGGCGACGACCTCCGTCCCGGGCATGACGACGAGGAACGCGTCCGGGTGCCACTCGCCGGCCAGCATGCGCCGCAGGAGCGAGAGGTCGGCCGGGATCTCCTCGAAGGTCCAGTCCAGGTTGGCGGCGCATTCGCGGGTGAGGGCGCGGTGCTGGTCGGCGTCGGGGTAGTCCCAGCCGACATAGGCGGCGCGGGAGTAGTTGCCCATCCAGCGCTGGTCCCACTCTTCGATGAGGTAGCGGGCAATCTCCTCGCCGTAGCGGTCGCGGTAGGTCTCGTACAGCTCCTCGTAGCGGGCGAAGATGCCGCGGTGCTTGCCCTTGACGCCGGGCTGGCCGCCGAGATCGATAAAGCCGCGGGTGAACCAGTAGGTCCCCGAGTGCCGGCGGAATTCGGCGAGGTAGCGGTCGTGTCCGCCGAGGAAGACGCCGATGCAGTCGTGCGTGCGCGGAAGGACCAGCGGCGCGTGGCGGGGGCGGACCCCCTCGACCCCGCGGCTGCAGAGCCCGTAGCCGACGAGGAGCGCGTTGACGCCTTCGTCCGCGTCGACCCGGTCGATGGCGGCCTGGAGCTCGCGGCGGAGCACGTCCGGCGTGGCGTGGAGGCCCTGGGGCAGCCAGTCGCAGCTGATCTCGTGCGAAAACTCGGGCAGAAGCGCCTCGATCTCGTGGCGGAAGATGGCGCAGCCGATGAAGCGGAGTTTCACGGAATTCTCTTGTTGACAGGAAGTTGGAGAGGTGCTGTCGTCCGGATCGAAGAAAGCCCTCTCATGGGGCCTGTGGCAGCCGTATTGCAGAGAACGTGTTCAGGACGCGGGAGCCGCTCGATGTTGCCATCCTCGCTTTCTGGCCTTAAGGGTCAGATGCTTGGCCTTTCTCCTGATCTCTCTTGAAGCGAGTCCATTGAAACAAATCAAAGTGTGTTCCGGGAATGGCGCTGGATCCTCTTTGACCGTCAGGGATTGCTCGGTGCATTCCTTGACAGATACTGCGAGAACGCCTATCGATTCGCCTCTCTTTTCGTCAACATGAACTTTCCAGGATTCGGCGGCCGAAATCAGATCACCGTTGTACACGGACAATGCCTTTCGATCCTTTTGCGAGGGTCGGAAGGCTTGTGACGTTGGGCGATCTTCCTGGACGAACGTCGGGTGAATTTGGCGAAGGAGAAGGGTGTCTTCTGTCATGTATTCGATCCGTCCAATGCTCGGAGTTTATCGGCAATCGTCATCCAAGAATCGGGACTGCCCATGTCCAATTCGTCGACTTCATCTTCGTCATCCTCCGGGTCGAGCGAATGCCAGTATCCTTTGAAATTATCCAAATCGATTTCCAAGGAGATCTCTCGCCGGGGGAGGGTCCATTCGGCCTGAACACCCCCTTCGGGTGTCGGATAAACATGTGGAAGAGCAAGATCGTCCGGATAAAAGGTATCGAACGCGTCCGCAAGCCGATCAAGGGCTTCCTTTTTGGGCGTTTTGCCACCTCCGTCCAGCCAGCCGTCCCTCAAGGTTTTGAATTCGTCCAAGCGGGCCGGTACATCAAGCGGCTCAAGCAACGTAATATGATCTACTGATTCGATTCGCGTCAGCGAGTCCCGTCGATCATACCGCCCAATCCCTTGCAGAAGAACCTTCCGTCCTTCGTTACGGAATCCATTAAATGCCTCCATGATTGTGTCATAAGCTTCCTCGTCATAGGAGGCCCCAAAGGTTCTACCTTCGACCGTTTTGAGCTCGAATGTCATGTCATCCTGATCCATTGCGGGAATCCACCCTCGAAGGGCTACCTCTTCGGTTCTGTGTTTGCGTTTCGAGGTATCCAGCAGACGCCGCCGAGTATCTGGCGTCAGGCGTGCAATGGGTTTGCCTGAACTGTCTTCGAACTCTATCATCTCTCCCTGACGCAGGCTCCGGCCAAAACGGTCGAACCTCCCGAGGACGGCAGAGGGAAGCGCATTGATGCGTTTGCCCTCTTCCGCTTGGCTGATTGCTGCGATGATGCTGTTGCGTGCTTCTTCAAAATAGGGGGTATGAGCTGATAGAAGCGCAGCGGTGGAGCCTGCGAGTGTGAGTGCGATACGGGCAACGACGCCCCCTTCGGAGAGTTCGGCCAACTGCAATGCAACCGTGCTGGTGAAATGCCGGGGTGTTCGATGCCTTTGTGGGTTTTCCTTTAGGTATTCATGCTTGGCTACCTCAATGACCATGTCTTCGAGCGCAGCAAGGTCTTTGAGAAATTCAAGAGGCAAGGCATGCTCATCAAAGCGCTTGCCCTTGAAGTGCGGTGTCATGAAAGACTCGCGCATTGCTGATGCTCCATCGGATTGCCCACTACTCTGATTCTCTATATCGGCGAATTTTCGGTTTGTGTCAAGATATCTTCGGGCTTGGTCCCTGCATCAAGGGTTGAAAACACCATTCACTATGGGAAGTGCTTTTTGCCTCTTGAAGATGAGCGGGTCTACAGCTGTTCGTCGGTCTGGTTGCGGCGAAGGGTCTTCAGGACTTCAGCAAGAGCGCCCCGCAGGCAATGGCCCGCGGGGCGCAAGGGTTGGTGGTCGCTACTGGACTTGAACCAGTGACCTCCACAATGTGAGTGTGGCGCTCTGCCGACTGAGCTAAGCGACCCTTCGGTTCCGGACGCATCCTACCCCGCGGCGGGCGGCTGTCAAGAGGAAGTTGGCGCAAGTTCGCGGCCGTGGGCGCACCGGACCGCTCAGGCGTCCGCCGCGTCGGCGGCGCCGGCGGCGTCCGCGGTGCTGGCGGCGGGTTCGGCCGGTTCGTGGCGCAGGATGACCGGCACATCGGGGGAGACGCCGAGGCGGTTGGCCACCGCAATGCTCCGCGCCCGCAGAAGGAAGAAGAGTTCCCGCTCCGCGGTGCAGAGCGACTCGTAGTTGGCCTGCCCCTTCGCGATGACGACGTCGGCCTCCTTCATGAGGCGTTTCAGCTTCTTGCCGGCTTTCTCGACCCAGAGGCCGAGCATCGGCGCGCCGGGGTCGAGCACCTCGACGCCCTCGATGGCTTCAAACCCCATCTCGCGGGCCTCGTCGGCGGTGACGTCGTTGAGGATGGGGCCGTGCCGCGCGACGACATGCACCGAGCGGCCGCGGGCCAGCTCTTCGACGAGCAGCCGGTCGAGGATGACTTCGCCGGCGTTGTTGAGGATGTAGAGGACGCTCTCGGCCCGGGCGAGCGCCCGCAGGAGGGGCTCGGAATCGTCGCGGGCCGGCTCTTCGGCCCGGGCGCGGCGCAGCACGTGCTCGGCGGCGACGCGGTCCTGGACGCCGGCCTCGATGGCGGCGCCGTCGAGGGCGAGGCGGACCGCGGCGGCGAGACGGTTGTCGGCGGCGTCCAGTTCGGCCCGGAGCTCGTCGGCGAGGGCGCTGACGGCCTTGTTGCTGCGGGCCTTTTCGTTTTCGTAGGGATCCTTGACGCCGAGGGCCTTGTAGGCGGTGGTGAGGCACCCGAAGATGATCTCCGGGGCGCTCTTGTCGAGATCGGGCTCTTCGGCGAGGTCGGCAAGCGCGCGCAGCAGCACCTTGCGGTGGATCCACTCGTCCTCGCTGACCAGGCGCGCGGTGGCGAGCACCTGGTTGAGGGCGTAGGGAATGCAGTCGGGATTGGCCTGCATGGGCTGGGTCTCCCCGTCCGGATCCACGGGCAACGAACGCGGCCGCCCGGTGCGGCCGGCGTGTCTGCCGGTCTATTCCACCACCCGACCGAGTTCGCCCACGGTCAGGAGATAGGCCCCCGCGTAGGGGGTGGCGCTCCGCCCGGTGACGGTGTCCGGCCCCGGCAGCGCCCGGAAGGCCCGCATCAGGCGCTCGGCGAGCGGGCTGTTGCGGCTCTCCAGGGGGCCGACGCAGACCATGTACGCCCCGTCGGCTTCGATGACGTAGGCGCCGAGGCGCTCGGTCCGGACCAGTTCGCGCGCGGCGGCGTAGGCCCGTTCCTCGCTGGCCTGTGCGCGGCCGCGGTCGGTCTTCTCGTGGCTCGCGAGGCGGAGCACATAGGCGTCGGCCCGCAGCGTCGGCGGTGCGCGCCGTTCCTCGCGCACGCCGGGGTCGATGCGCCCGGACGGTGTGCCCCGGGGCGTCTGCCCCTCTTCGGCCTCCATGCGCGCCCGGAGGCGGACCATCATGTCCTCCTCGCCACTGCGCCGGCCGAGGTGGTAGGCCGTATACATCATGACCGCTACGACCAGGAAGATCAAGAGTGCGGCGTCGACCCCGAGCACCAGATCGGTGCCGTCCTTCCGCTTGCGGGGCGGCGCGTCGGGCGCCGGGCGCTGCGGCTGCGGAGCCGGATCGGATACCCTCGGGGGCACTTCGGCTGCGGGGGCGGAAGCGGACGGCGCCGTCGACTCTGCGTCCGACGGCGGGTCCGCCACGGTTTCGGCGCTGCTGTCCGAGCCGGCGGCGGTGCGGTGGGGCTGGTGGCGGCTGAGGATCTCGTAGAGTTCGCGGTTGCGATTCATGGTGCGGGCGGCGCCTCCTCCGGCAGGGGGGATGCGCCGTCGGCCACGTAGCTGCGGATGGCTGCCTGCAGGGATTCGGGCGGCCGGATGAAGCGGAACGCGGCGTGCCAGGCGTCGGGGCTCACGGGGTGGACCCGGACGGTGAGGCCCACCTGCTCGCTGAAGGCGTCCCCCCACGCTCCCGGCAGGCGCAGGCGCACGGCCGCGCCCTCCAGGAGCTCCCGGTCGACCCGGCAGAGCACGCCCGAGGCGGAGACGTCCACCGCGGTTGCCTCCACCGCGATGGAGCAACCGTCCGGCTCGCCGACGAGGATCGCCATGGGCATCTGGAATGGCCGCCGGGATTCGCGCCGGCGGTTGGGGGCGAGAATGTTGACCCGGTTGCGCCCGTCGTGCTTGGACTCGTAGAGCGCGCGGTCGGCGTAGTCCACCAGGCCGCGGCGGTCGGTGGCGTCGAGGGGGAACTCGGCCACGCCGGCGCTGATGGTGAGGCACCGGCTCTGGAGGACGAACTCGTTGGGGAAGGGGTGCGCTTCGACCGCGGCGCGGATCGCCTCGGCCACCGCGCCGGCCCGGGCCTTGCCGCAGGCGGGCAGGATGACGGCGAACTCCTCGCCGCCGTAGCGGGCCGGCACGCCGTCGGCGGCCTCGGCCTCGCGCTTGACGATGGCGGCCACCTCGTGCAGCGTCACGTCGCCGGCGACGTGCCCGTTGACGTCGTTGTAGTCCTTGAAGTGGTCGATGTCGAGCATGATGACCGAGAGGGGGGCGTCGCCGCCGGATGCCTTTTCGATCTCGTTCTGCAGGCGGTCGTGGAAGTACCGGTGGTTGTAGAGGTTGGTCAGGCCGTCGGTGATGGCGAGGATCGAGGTGTCCAC
>CAZKKD010000062.1:0-13920 GCA_964553265.1 uncultured Planctomycetales bacterium
GAGGGCGAGGGGTTGGTGGTCCGCAGCGTCCGGTAGACCTCGAACGGCGGGGCCGCGCAGGGCATGCGCAGCCGCTGGCTCAGGACCACCTGGAAAATGTCTCCCGCGCGGATGTACTCCTTGCAGGCGACCACCGCGGCCTGGAAGGCCTCCTTCTCGAAGTTGCTCTCGAAGGCCGGGTCCTCGTCCGGGAGGGCGGGCACCGCGTCGACGGGAATGGCGGCCGGCTCCTGCAGGCGGCGGATGAGCCGCTCGATCTCGGCGACGGCCTTGGCGTAGGCGGTGTCCGGGTCGTCGCGCCGGAGGTCGGCGTGCGCCACCACCTTGAGCGTGCGGTTGGCGTGATCGAAGATGATCATGCTGTGGTAGAAGCAGAAATACAGGTCCGGCAGGCCCAGCGAGCGTTCCGGCGGGTTGGGGAGGCGTTCGACCTGGCGGATGACGTCGTAGCCGACATACCCCACCGCACCGCCGCAGAAGCGGGGCAGGTCGGGCGTGTGGACCGCGTCGTAGGCGTCCATGAGCTCGGCGAGGCGGTCGAGCGGGCAGTCGTGCTCTTCCTCGACCACGCTGCCGGGCCCGTCGAACCCGCGCAGGACCACGCGGCGGCCGGTGGCACAGAAGGTGGCGAACGGGTCGGCGCCGAGAAAGCTGTAGCGGCCGATCTTTTCGCCCCCCACCACGCTCTCGAGCAGGAAGGCGTAGTTGCCGCCCCCGATGCGGCTGTGGGCCAGGACCGGGGTGAGCGCGTCGGCCATGAGCGTCGCGTAGACGGGGACAATGTTCCCCCGGCCGGCGAGTTCGCGAAACACATCTTTCGACGGCGTGATCATGACCGGCGCATCCCGTCTCCTGGGCGACGCCCGGTGTCGGCGCGCGGTGCGCCGGGGCGTCGGTGTATAGACAAGGCCTGTCCCGCGGCGGGGCAGGCCCGGCGTCCTCCGGTTCCCCGCTGTCGCGTCGGTGCGGGCCGGATGGCATCCGCGCGGGGAACGGGACACTATAGCGGAAAGCGCCGGGACGGGCAAGCGCTTTCGGGGCCGCATTCGGCGGATCGGGAAATCCCTTGCCGCTCGGCGCCGGCGCGCGTATTCTGGGCCGGACAGGCCGCCTCGCCTGCCGCGTCCGGCGCGGGCGGGAGCGGCGCGGGTGAGGCATTCTGCGAGCGGAGACCGTCATGGCCTGCAACTACCCCCTGCGCTTCACGCCCCTTCCGAAGACCCGCGTCTGGGGCGGCGATGCCCTCGCGGCGCGCGCCGGCGGCGCGACCGACGGGCCCGTCGGCGAGAGCTGGGAGATCTGCGACCACGGCGCGGATGTGAGCGTCGTCGCCAACGGCCCCCTCGCGGGCCGGACACTGCGCCAGCTCCTGGAGGAGGATGTCGACGCCCTGGCGGGCGATGCGCTGGATCCGGCGATGCCGGACCGCTTTCCCCTCATGCTGAAGCTGCTCGATTCGCGCGACCGCCTCTCGGTCCAGGTGCATCCGGACGACGAGCAGGCCCGCGCCCAGGGGCTGGACGATCTCGGCAAGACCGAGGCCTGGTACATTCTCGAGGCCGACGAGGACGCGGCCATCTACCGCGGCCTGGCCGAATCGCTGGATGCGGAAGCCTTTCGCCGCCGGGTGGAGGACGGCACCGTCGCCGAGGTGCTCCGGCGCGTGCCGGTGCGGGCCGGCGAGGTGTACCACCTGCCGGCGGGCACCATCCACGCGCTCGGGGCCGGTCTGCGCCTGGCCGAGATCCAGCAGAACAGCGATACCACCTTCCGCCTCTTCGACTGGAACCGGGTGGGCCTCGACGGCCAGCCGCGCGAACTCCATGTCGAGGCCGGCATGGCGGTGGCCGACCTTTCGGCGCCGGACGCCGACCGGGCCGAACCCGAAGCGGTCGCGCAGGAAGGCGCCCGTCGCGAGCGCTTTGCGTCCTGCGAGAAGTTTGTCCTCGACCGGCTGCACGGGTTTTCGCATCCGGCGCCGCTGGACACGGACCGGGTCGGCTTTCACATCCTCACCGTCGTCGGGGGCGCGGCCGAGGTCCACACCGCCGGCGGGGTCGAAGCGCTCGGCCGGTGGGACTCGGTGCTCGTTCCGGCCGCGGCGGGGGAGTATACCCTTGCCGGCGACGCGGAGACGACGGTCCTTCTCTTTGCGCGGCCCGAAGCGGTCTGACCGCCGCCCGCCCGCGATCAACCGGAACCCGATCCCATGGCCGACCCCATGCGCCTGCACAAGTTCCTGGCCCACTGCGGCATTGCCAGCCGCCGCAAGGCCGAGTCCCTCATCGCCGAGGGGCATGTCAGCGTCAACGACGAGATCGTGACCGAGATGGGCGTCCAGATCGATCCGGATGCCGATACGGTGGCGGTCGACGGCCAGCCGGTCCGGCCCGAGAAGCCGGTCTACATCGTCCTGCACAAGCCCCGCGGCTACGTCACCACCGTCTCCGACGAACGCGACCGCAAGACGGTGCTCGATCTCGTTGAGGGGGTGCCGGAACGGGTCTACCCGGTCGGGCGGCTCGACCGCGACAGCGAGGGGCTGCTGGTTCTCACCAACGACGGGGCACTGGCACAGTTCCTCACCCACCCCGGCTGCGAGGTGACCAAGACCTATCGCGTCACCGTCGACGGCTACATCGACGACGAGACGCTGGGCCGGTTGCGCGCCGGCGAGCGCGTGGGGGGGCGCAAGGTGCTGCCGCGGCGGGTGAGGGTGCTCCACCGCAACCCGCGCCTGAGCCGCGTCGAGATCGAGATTGCCGAAGGCCTGAACCGCGAGGTCCGGCGCCTCTTTGCCACGGTCGGCCACGAGGCCCGCAAGCTCATCCGCGTCCGCATCGGTCCGCTGGAGCTTACCGGCCTGCCGCGCGGCCGGGCGCGCTTTCTCACGGCCGAGGAACTGCGCCGGCTGCGCGCCGGCATGGCCGAGGCAGGCTTCGAGGACCTCCCCGAGTCGCCTCCGGCCCGCCGGCAAGGCGGCCGCAAGGCCGGGGGACCGGGGGGCGGTCCCCGAGGCGGCGGTCCCCGAGGCGGCGGACGCCGGGGGGGCGGCGGCCGGAAGGGCGGAGGCAAGGGCGGCCGCGGAAGCAGAAGCGGTCCGGCTGCCGCCAAGCGGTCCGGCGGGCCGCCCAGGGAACGCAAGAAGGGGGGGCGCTCCGGCCCCAAGCCGTCCGGCCCCGGGAAGCGCAGCGGAGGCGGCGGCGCACGCGCCCCCGGCAAGGGGAAACGCGGCGGCGGCCCCAAGGGCGGCCGCAAGGGGTAAGGACGCGTCCTGAGCGCCCTACGGTTCAGTGAAGACGACCGGTGCGCCGTGGCATGGGCTTCCAGCCCATGATTTCACGGCCAAGATGGCCGTGCCACCGCTTAACTGAACCGTATTGGTCCAAAGCGCTGCGACGAAGCGCTCCCGCTTCCTTCGCCAGGATGCCGATTTCATCGTCCGGACCTGCTGTCCGTCCGGGCCTTTTCCAAAGCCGGGAGACGCTGCATGACGCCGAAGCGGATCGCGATCCTCGGGGACGGGGGCTGGGGGACGGCCATCGCCGTGCTCCTGGACGGGCACGGTCACGACGTGGTCGTCTGGGGCCACGATCCGGGGTACCTGCGGCAGGTGGCCGAACGTCGCGAAAACGTCACCTTTCTTCCCGGCATTCCGCTGCCCGCGGGGATCGGGTTCGAGCCGGACATGGGCGCCGCGGTCGGGCAGGCCGACGTGGTCGTCTCGGCCATTCCCACGCAATACCTCCGCGGGGCCCTGGCCCCGCTGGCCGGACGGTCCGGGACCGTAACGGCGGATGCGAACGGCATGCGCATCCCGGACCCGATGAACAGTATGGACGAAACAAACGGTGCGGCCGTCCGAAAGAATGCGAGTACAGAGGTCGGAATTGGCGGGATGCGCGCTTCCGGGGGTGCGGTCGGATCGGCCGATGCTCCGGGTGCGTCCGCGACCGCCATTCCGTGTCCGGTGCTGTCGCTCACCAAGGGCATTGAGCGGGAGACCCTGGCGCGGCCGAGTGCGATCCTGGCGGAGGAGCTGGGCCTGGCCCCGGACCGGATCGCGGTGCTTTCGGGACCTTCGCACGCCGAGGAGGTGGCGAAGGGGCTGCCCGCCTCGGTGACGATTGCGGCGGCGGACGCGGCGCTCGCGTCGACATTGCAGGAGGTTTTCATGGGCCCGACGTTCCGGGTCTACACCTCGACGGACCTGACCGGGGTGGAGCTGGGCGGGGCGCTGAAGAACGTGATCGCGGTCGCGGTGGGCATCTGCGAGGGACTCCGCCTGGGCGACAACGCGCGCGCGGCGCTCATGACCCGGGGACTCGCCGAGCTCACCCGCCTCGGCGTGGCGGCCGGTGGGCGGCCGGAGACGTTCGCCGGGCTCTCGGGCATGGGCGACCTCATCACGACCTGCGTCTCCCCGCACGGCCGGAACCGCGCGGTCGGCCTGGCGCTGGCGGAAGGCAAGGCCCCGGACGCCATCGCCGCCGGCACCGCGCAGGTGGCCGAAGGCGTCCACTCCTGCCGGTCGGCCCTGGCGCTGGCGAAGCGCTACGGGGTGGATCTGCCCATCGCCGAGACGCTTGGCCGGGTCCTGCACGACGGCCTGGACCCCCGGCAGGCGGTGCACGAGCTCATGACACGGGACGGGAAAGCGGAGACGGTTGGATGAACGGGCAGGCCGGGGCCGGACCGCGCGGGCAAGGCGGGGGCGACAAGGCGAGCCGGCCCGACCGCCGGGGGCTGGTGCTGCTGCACACCGGCGCCGGCAAGGGCAAGACCACCGCCGCGCTGGGGCTGGCGATGCGCGCCGCCGGGCACGGGATGCGTGTGCTCCTGCGGCAGTTCATCAAGGGGGGCTGGACGCCGGGCGAGGCGAAGGCGCTGGCGCGGTTCGACGACTGCATCGATCACCGTGCCGTCGGGCGTGGGTTTGTCCGGCCGAAAGCGCTGGCGCCGGAGGCCCTCGCGCGGGAGCGTACGGCGGCGGCCGAGGCCTTCGCGGCCGCGTCGGCGGAAGCGAAGGCTTCGGACGCGGACCTGGTGATCTTCGACGAAGCGCTGTACCTGGTCGACTTCGGCCTGCTCGACGAGGCCCGGATCCTTGCCTTTCTGGCCGAGCGTCCGCCGCAGCGGCACGTGGTGCTGACCGGGCGCGGCGCCACGCCCGCGCTCATCGAGGCCGCGGACCTCGTCACCGAGATGACCTGCATCAAGCACCCCTACGACGCCGGCATTCCCGCCCAGCCCGGCATCGAGTTCTGACGCGCCGGTTCATGCCGCGGGCGGCTCGGGCTCGAATTCCGTATCGAGAAAGGCGCACCCGATCGCGTAGCGGGCCTCGCCGAGCGCGTCGACCCGCACCACGCGCGCCCGGGCAGAGAGGCGCCCCGCCTCGAAAGCGGGCGGACCGACGCGGAGCGTGAGGGCCAGGACCTCGTCGGCGGCGAAAGGCTCAACGGTGCGCAGTCCGATGCCGGCGCTGGAAAGGTCGGCCGCGTCGGCGCGTTCCACCCATTCGCTCCGGGCGCGGCGCAGGTAGACCGGCGCCGTCCAGCGCTGACGCCGCCGGGCCCGGCGATTGGTGTCCTCGACGCCGATGCGGCGGATGAATCGCGCCCCGCACTCGTAGCCCCCCTCCTCGGTCCGGCGGACGCGGCGGATGTCGGCCATGCGGCGGACCGGCCTGTCGTCCACGTCGGGAAGCTGCACCGTCATGGCGAGCACCTGGTCGGGACGGACCGGCACGTCGGTCCGGAAGCGAACCCCCCCTCCCGACAGGTCGAGCGCCACCGCCTCGTGCTGTACATCGTCCCGGACGAAGGCAAAGTGGACCGGCATCTCCACCTCGTGACGCTCGTAGGCGCGTTTGCGGAGGGCGTCCTCCGCGTCGGCGGCGGCGTCGGCGGTATGGCGGCGGGTTGTGGTGAGCGTCTCCGCGATGGCGGCAAAGTGTGCGTCGCCGAACGCATCGTCCGCGGGCGCGGCCTTGCTGTCCGTACGGCGTTCCGGTTTGCCGGCGCGGCAGCGCGGGCAGAGCAGCGTCCACCGGCCGGCGGCGTTGCGCGCCAGTTCCAGCGCATCGGGATCGTCGAGGACACGTCCGCATCCGGCGCACTTGGGCATGGGAGGGTCTCCGCCGTTTCTGCCAACGCCTGCCGGTGGCGCCGGGGTGCCTGCACGATTGCGTTTGCGTTCCCCCCACGCTATGCGGCGGCGCGGGCCGGGTCAAGACGGCTTCGTCTCCGGAGCCATTTCCGAGGCGGATCTCCGGAATTCATTGAAAAGCGCTCAAGGTACGGAGCGCTCCGTGTCGATACCCTTCAGCAGACGGAACAGCGGCCCGCCGCCTGGAGCAGATGCGGAGCGCGGGCGGACGACTGCTAGAGAGAGGAGAACAAGGGTGTCGCGCAAAGTAGCCATCCCCCGGGGAACCAAGGTCCGCCGCATCAATCTCTCGCGGAAGATCGCCCCATGCCCACGATGCGGGCACATGGGCAAACGTCACTCCCTCGGTCGTCGCCGCCTCCGCGAGGTCGGCATCAACGGCCCCACCATCCTGGAGGTGACGTACAGCAAGCATTACTGCATTCACTGCCGCCGCCACTTTTCGCTGCCGATGGACCACCTGGCGATGCCGAGCGGGCGCTTTACCAACCGCGTCCGGCGGACCGCCGTGGATCTGGTCGTCAAGCAGGCGATGACGCTGGAGAAGGCGACGCAGAAGATGCGGCAGAAGTACCACGTCCATGTCCCCCCGACGACGCTGCACGACTGGGTCGTCGCCGAGATGGACAAGCACTGACGCACCGGCCGACCTTTTGGGTTGCATCGCAGACGGGAAGCGCCGCACAGCGCTTCCCGTTTTGCATGTCTGCGACCCGGGCGCTTTGACGCTCGGCAGCCGGATCAGCCGAGATCCGGATCCTCAAGCAACTCGCACACCACCCGCAGCAGATCGTTGCGATGGAACGGCTTGTCGAGGCAGGCGCTGGCGCCGGCGGCCTCGGCGCGGCGGCGGTTCTCGTCGGTCGAGTAGCCGCTCAGCACCAGGATGGGCCGGTCCATCATGACCATGCGCAGCGACTCGATGGCCCCGAAGCCGTCGAGCGTCGGCATGTAGAGGTCCATGATGACCAGGTCCGGCTTGCCGGTGGTGGCGGCGCTGAACGCGTCCTCGCCGTTGTCGGCGTGGAGCACCTCGGCGCCCTCCGCTTCGAGGATCTGCACAAGGAGGCGGACCAGCCGTTCCTCGTCCTCCGCCACCAGGATGCGTTTTCCGTCCAGTCGCACTGTTCGTCTCTCCTCGGGTCCCGCCAGGGCGGGCGATGCGGGCCGGGTCAGAATCCAATCAGCGGGTCGACATCCGGCGGCAGGTCGGCACTCTCGATGACACTGGCGATGGAAAGATCTTTCATCTCCAGGAGGTCGGCGTCCTGGAGGTCGGGCAGGGGCTGGAACCCGTCCTGCCAGATGGCGCGCACGACCGGCCGCATGTAGTCGTCCGGGTTCGGGGCCACGACTCGCCCGATCCGGCTGTCGGAGAGCTGCACGAACGATCCGACCGGGAAGAGTGAGTTGACCTTGAGAAAGCTGCGGGTGATGTCCGCGTTCAGCAGGCGCTTGCTGGTCATGAAGACGATGCGCTCCATCGCCTTGTAGGCCGAGTGCGAACTGCGGTAGGGGCGCTCCGAGCACATGGCGGTGAAGGTGTCGGCGGCGTTGACGATCTTGGCAAAGGGATGGATGACGAGGTCCTTCTTGCCGCGGGGATAGCCGGTGCCGTTGGGCCGCTCGTGGCTCTGGTAGACGATGTAGGGCACCTCCACGGGAATGCCGTTGACGCGCTGCAGCATGTCGAGGCCGAGGGCCGGGTGGCGGCGAATCTCGGCGTACTCGCGGGGGGTGAGCTTTTCGCGCTTGTCGAGAATCTGCTTCGGTACCCGCAGGAGGCCGGCGTCGGCCATGGTCGCCCCGTAGGCGAGGCTCTTGACCTGCCCGGGGCCGTACCCCATCGCCGAGCCGATGTTGATGCTGAGAACCGCGGTGGCGAGCGAGTGCTTGACCAGGTAGTCGTGCGTGTCGGAGGTGACCGTGCAGAGGGTCAAGAGGTCGCGGTTGTGGATCAGCCCGGCGAGGATGGAGTTGACCACCTTCTCCAGCGGCGCGAGCGGAATGCGTCGCCCCCCCTCGGACAGGTCGGCGAAGAAGCGCCGGATGGAGACCAGGCACTCCCGCACCGTGTTGGTGTACGCTTTCTTCTCTTCGTCGCTGACGGGGCCGGCCTTGCGGGTGTCGCGCACCTGGTCCTCGAAGGCTTCCCCTTCGGGGGCGAAGCTCTCGAAGGACATGCGGTCGAGCTGTCGCTGCACGTTGCGCGGGGCGAGGTCCTGCGGCAGCGCGGTCTTGATCTTGATGCTCTGGACCGCCTCGACCGTGCTTTCGTCGAACGCCTTGGGCTCGGGCTTGGCCTGGATGGAAGAGGCCTGCCGGGCGAGCCGCTCCAGCGCTTCGCGGAGGGTCTTGCCCTGGTCCAGCTTCAACTCTTCGTCGGGTCGTCGGCTGTAGATGGTGCTGATGCCGCGGCGGGTGAGGCTGGCCGCCAGCGTCTTGGGGATGACCTTTTCGGCTTCCAGGAGCAGCGCGCCGCGCGGATCGTAGAGCGGGCGGGCCAGCTTCTCGCCCGGCTGGAGCGAGCTCACCTCGATCGGTGCGTTGACCAGCGTCTGGCGCACCTCTTCGTAGCGTTCCTCGCCCTCCAGAAGATACACCTCTTCGACGCCGAGCTTCTGCATGACCGTGATGGCGGTGGCGGAAAGGGCGGTGCCGTTCTGCAGGATCAACGCGCCCGACCGGTGCAGCAGGCTGCCGGGCAGCTTCTGGATGGGCTTGAGATCCGCGACCTTCAGTTCCCGCATGGATCCGGCTCCCGCAGACAGACGGAACGCGTCGATCAACGCTCCCGCCGGCGCTAGTTCGTGCCCAAAGCCTGTTCGATCGCGGCCAGGAGCGTTTCGCGCCCGACCGGTTTGTGCAGAATGTCCTGGACCTGGGGGCAGGCCCGGACGCGGGCGATCATGGCCTCGTCCGACGACGCGGTCACCACCAGCACCGGCCGGCCCGGCAGGGCGAGATCGAACGCCCCGGTCAACTCCTCTCCGTCGCTTTCGGGCATCATGAGATCGGTAACGAGCAGGTCCGGTGCGCCGCCGAAGGTGGCCGAACGGAACCCTTCCAGCCCGTTTCCGGCACGGGCGACCTCATAACCGGCGCCCTCCATCCAGCGCACCAGGATGCGCGAGAGGGAGGGATCGTCTTCGGCCAGAAGGATTCGCGCCATCGCGCCTCCCTGCACAAACCGCATCGATTTCAACTGTGACGGCGGTTTCCGCACCAGCGCATCGCGGCTGTCCCCTCAGGCAGCGCGCGACCGGATTGTCGATTGCGACGGGGTCATGCTAACGCCGTGCGCGGAACATGCAAGGCAAAAATCCGAACCCGTTCGCCTCCATTGACATGTGGCGCCGTGGCCGTAGAATCGACAGGCGAAGCGAGGGGCTGTCTCTCCGTGCCGCCGGAATCAGAAGGAGTCGCCATGTCTGCACTCGTGGACCTGCACACCCACACCATGCTCACCGACGGGGGGCTTTGCCCGGCGGAACTGATCCGCCGCGCCGAGGTGGCCGGCTATGTCGCCTTTGCCATTACGGACCACGTGGATGCCTCGACGGTCGACCGGATTGTCCCCGCCCTGGTGGAGGCCGCGGAGCTGGAGAACCGCCGCGGACGGATCCTGGTGGTGCCGGGGGCGGAGCTGACGCACGTGCGGCCAGAGCACATCCCCGCCGTCGCCGAGCGCGCCCGCGCGGCGGGGGCGCTCCTGGTCCTCTGCCACGGCGAGACCCTGGCCGAGCCGGTGATGCCCGGCACCAACCGCGCCGCCATCGAGGCCGGGGTCGACGTCCTGGCGCACCCGGGGCTCATCGATCCGGACGACGCGAAGCTGGCCGCCGACCGCAACGTGGCGCTGGAGCTCACCGCCAAGCGTGGCCACTGCTATGCCAACGGGCATGTCGCCCGGATCGCGGCCGCGGCGGGCGCGCGCCTCACCTACGGCAGCGACGGGCACCTGCCCGAGGATCTGCGGGGGCTGGACGAGGTCCTTGCCATCCTGCGGGGCGCGGGGCTGGATGCGGACGCCGCGGAAGCGGTCCTCGCCGAGAGCGAGCGCCTCTTGCGCACGCGCGACGCCCAGCGCGACCGGCAGGACGATCCGCTCTGAGGCGGTCCGGCCGGGCGTGCCTCCGGTCGCATCCGCTTGGCCGTTCGAGGGCTCAATATCCCTGCGGCTCCCAGTCGCCGGCGAGATAATGCGACCAGGCGTGCGGTGCATCGACGATGTACTCGACCTGCTCGAAGATGTCCCCCTCCCCCAGGATGCGCGGGTCCGCGGTCTCCCGCAGCTTCGTCTCCAGTTCCTCGCGGAGTTCCGTCTTTGTCCCGGCATGCGCGGGGTCGTCGGCAAGGTTGGTGATGCAGTAGGGGTCGGCATCGAGGTCGAAGAGCTCTTCGGCCGGGCGCTTGCCGAATGCGTACTGCCAGTACAGCTCGTCGCCCTTCTCCTTCATCTCCAGGATGCGCGTCTTGGTGGGTGAGCTGTCGCAGTTGGTGTAGCCGGTCTCGGGGTTGCCGGCCGGCCAGCGATCCGGGGCGAAGTTGCGGACGTACAGCCAGCGGGGGGTACGGATGCAGCGGACCGGATAGCCGAGGTCGCCCTCGCGCCCCATGTCGTGCCGCTCCCGGCCCATGAAGGCGCGGGTCCGGTCGGGCGTCACCATCCCGGAGCCATCGGTGTCGAAGATGTCGAAAAGGCTCCGCCCGGCCATCCCGTCCGGTACGGGCAGCCCCGCCGCCTGGAGGAAGGTGGGCGCGAAGTCGGTGAAGCTCACCAGGTCGTCCACCACCCGGCCGGGGGCGATGCGCTCCGGCCACATGGCCGCGCAGGGGAGGCGGAAGTCGTCGTCGTACATCTGCCCCTTGACCCGGGGGAAGGGGGCGCCGTTGTCCGAGGTGACGATGACAAGTGTGCGTTCGCGTTCGCCCGCGGCCTCCAGGCGTTCCAGCACCGCGCCGAGCTGCCGGTCGAACCACTCGATCTCGAATGCGTAGTCGAGCATGTCGCTTCGGACCCCATCCTCCTGCGGCCAGTAGGGGGGCACGGTATCGACCTCGTCGAGCGTCTTGCCGTGCTGTTGTGCTTCGCCGGGGACGTAGGGGCGGTGCGGTTCGCTCGGACCGACCCAGAAGCAGAAGGGCGCCCCCGCCGGCCGGGCGGCGAGAAAGGCGTCGAAGTTGGCCGCGTGGTCGTGGGCGCTGATGGCGGTGCCTTCCGGGGGGGTGAGCCAGTGCTCGTTCCAGGCGGGACCGGCCGGGTTCTCCGTCCGGCCGCAGCGCTTCCAGTCGCCGGGCGCCCAGGGCTTGCCGGAAAAACCGATGTGGTAGCCCGCTTCGTCCAGGAAGTCGGTGTAGACCGGCAGGTCGTCCGGCCAGTAATTCCAGTGCAGGCACGAGGCGCCGTTCTGCCAGGTGTGCCGGCCGGTGAGGATGCTCGCCCGCGACGGGGCGCACTTCGGGTTGGTGGTGAACGCCCGGGTGAAGCGGATGCCGTCCCGGGCGACGCGGTCGAAGTTCGGCGTCTTGACGAAGCGGTGCCCGTAGGCGCCGAAGTGCGAGGCGTCGTCGGCGATGACGAAGAGGATGTTCGGACGGTCCTGGGGCGCGGGCATGATCGGGGTCTCCTTGCCGTCGTGACGGGTGGCGGCGCCGGCCTTCGCGTAGCCGGAGCGGTCGGCCGAATCCTACCCGGATCCGCCGCTTCCGCAAGAGGGGCCGTGCGCCGGAGGGGAGCCCGGGCGGCGCCGGCGTTCAGCCGCGCGCCCCGCGCTCGATGGCGTAGCCGTCGCGAATCCAGTGCTCGCGGTACCAGGTGACGGGGCGGAACGTGTCGCCCAGCGCGTCCATCCGGGCGCAGAGCTCCGCACGCAGGCGGTCGCGCACCGCGGCGGCGGCCGGGTCAGCGATCCGGTTCTCCATCTGCAGCGGATCGCGGAGGTTGTCGTACAACTCTTCGCGGCCGTCGGCCCGGTGGACGGCATAGGTGTAGCGCCTGTCGCGGAGCGCCCGCCACTCGTGCCCGTCGTCCCAGTCGACCGAAGGCCCCATGCCCTGCAGGAACGCCGCCGTCGGCTCCGGTCCGCCGTGGCCGAGTGCGTGGCCGGAAAGGTCCATCCCCTCGATGCCGGCCGGTGCGTCCACGCCGAGCAGGCCGAGGAGCGTGGGCATGAGATCGGGCGTGTTGATGCAGGCGTCGCTTCGCGTGCCGGCAGGGATGCGTCCGGGCCAGCGCAGGAGCAGGGGGACGCGGGCGGCTTCGTCGTAGAAGATGTTTTTCTGCACGCGTCCGTGCGCGCCGAACATTTCGCCGTGGTCGCTGGTGAAGACGACGATGGTGTTGTCGGCCAGGCCGCGGGCTTCGAGGCGGTCCAGGAGACGCCCCACGTTCCAGTCCAGGTTCGCGGTCATGGCGGCGTAGATGCGCTGCCAGGCGGGAAGGTGCGGCTTCACCGCCTCGGCCCACCAGGCTTCGTCGTACCAGCCGTGCCAGTAGCGGCCCTCCCCGTCGGCGTAGTTGGGCGGCAGCGGAAAGTCGACATCGCGGAAGCGGTCGAGCCAGGCGGCGGGGATGTTGGCTTCGGTCCAGGGCTGGTGCGGCGTGCCGTAGGAGACGCAGGTGAAGAAGGGCTCTTCGCCCGCCCGGTCGAGGTGATCCAGGACGAGATCGGTGATGGCATCCGGTTCGTAGCCCGGCAGTGCGCGACGCTGTGGCGTATCCTCGTAGAAGAAGCCGTCGTTGTAGCTGTGGTTGAAATTGTACGCCGCCCAGTGCGCGTCGAAGCCGAGCCGGTCCGGGCCCGGCGGGACAAACTGGTTGGCCGGGTTGGCGTGGAAGCGTCCGGCGTCGTCCGCCGGCTTCGCTTCGCTGGCGTAGAGGTGCCACTTGCCGAAGTACGCGCAGGCGGCGCCGGCGGCGGTGAGCGTCCCGGCCAGGGTCGGCAGGTCGGTCCGGGCCGCGAGCTCGTTGATCACATAGCCGGTCGTGCTGGAGTAGCATCCGGTGAACAGCGAGGCGCGGAAGGGGCCGCAGACCGGGTGCATGCTCACCGCGTTCTGGAAGTCGACGCCTTCGCGGGCCAGGCGGTCGAGGTTCGGCGTCTCGGCCCGTGGGTCGCCCGCGTAGCCGCACGACTGTGGCCGGAGCTGGTCGGCCATGAGGAAGAGCAGGTTGGGGCGGTCAGCCATCGGCCCGGACCTCCGGAGCCTCGCAGCAGAGCGGCGCATGCTTCACCACCGGCGGCGCGGGCAGCTGGGTGCGGCCGTTGCTGCCGTCGACGGCGCAGAGCATGTGGTCGGCGAGCCGCTGCAGCAGGCGACCCTTTGTGGTCGCATGGGCGGGGTCGCGCCAGAGGTTGCGGCGCTGTTCGGGGTCGGCGCGGCGGTCGTAGAGTTCGCCGTAGTCGCTGCCGGCATAGAGCGTGAGGGTCCAGTCCGCGGTGGTGAGGGTGCGCAGGCGCAGGCCCGCCATGTCGTCGTCGTTTTCGGTGAGGGCGGCGTCGCGCGGCCAGGACGAGGCGCCGTCGAGCCCGCTCCGGAGCGAGAGCCCCTGCAGGGCGGGCGGCTCCGCCACGCCGGCCAGGTCGAGGAGCGTCGGCGCCACGTCGACGAGCGACGCGATGCGCGCTTCGGTGCGGCCCTCGGGCACACCCGGCCCCCGCAGCAGGAGCGGCGTCCGCAGGATGCAGTCGTAGTGGAGCCCCTTGCCGAAGAGGCCGTAGTCGCCGAGGTAGTCGCCGTGGTCGC
>CAZKKD010000063.1:0-13907 GCA_964553265.1 uncultured Planctomycetales bacterium
TGCATCATGGTCAAGTTGTATTCCTTCTCGATTCATTTGATGAGATGGCCCAGCAACTTAGCCGTCAAACGATTAGGGATAACCTGAAGGAATTGTTGTTCGGGATCAGTAACCACTGCCGGGCAATCATGACGTCGCGCCCCAACTATTTCGAGGGACGAGCAGAGCGCCTTCTGGGGGTTGACCGCGATGGTGTCCCAGAGTGGCATCCGGTCGATGTAGCCGAGCACTCCCTGCGCGCGGCAACGAGCCGGGCAATCCAAGAGCGCCTACATGATAGTCAATTCGCTCGCATCTGCGACTTAACTACCGCGCAGAGAAAGAATCTGTTTGAAATCGTCCTAGGCAAAGACTCCCCGCAGCATCGCCAATTGGTTGCACTGTTTGAGCGATTCCAGAATCTTGAGAATCTCTCACAGCGGGCGGTAATAGCGCGCCTACTCACGACCGTAGCGGCGACGCTCTCGCAGTCTGCAGAAATCAAGACTGTAGACGGATATACCTTGCTGCCTGAGGATCTGTCTACGCTCAATGAAGCAAAAGTCTTCGAGATAGTACTTTATAACCTACTGCATCGGGACAAGGGCATCGGCACATTGAGCACTGCTGAACGATTGTTGTTTTTGCGCGCGTTCGCCGTCTTTCTACAGCAGCGAGATCGGTCCCTGTTCGCTACACCAGAAGAGGTCAGAGAATGTGTTGCCGCCCTCTTCGCCCACCAGATAAAGAGATCGGATACTCCCGAACAAGACCTTGAGAGCTACTACAGAACCTGTCGTCGGCACTCTGGCCTCACGACTGAGGGACAATTCCGTGACACAACAGGCCAAGTGGATATGCCGGTTGATGAACTAGACACAGAATCTCGTGTAGGATTCTCCCACAACAGTCTTCGCGAGTTTCTTGTTGCGGACGCACTTGCTGCCAGTATCAGGGGCGACCAGATATTTCCACATCTCCATACAGTGGTTGTTACAGATGCCGTAGGTGACTTTTTTTGCGGCATTGCCGAGCTAGACTCCACGTTGAAGGATAAACTTAGAAAAGCATACAACGAAACGACGGGTGATCGGCAACGCGACATTTTGTTCTCCTTGATATTTGCGTTTATCCGGCACGAGTCCCGAAACGTTCGACTCTTAGGGCGTCCGGCTAAGTTAGCAGGCATTGACTTGAGTAACTTGGACATGTCTGGCCTCGACTTGAACGAGGCGCTATTCGAAGATTGTGTCGCACAAGATGCAGATTTTCGCAAATGCAATTTGCGCGGAGCAGTATTCCGGGGTTGTATTCTTGATAACTTATCCCTTGATGAATCAAATGTGGATGGCTGTGATTTCTGCAATTCAGAAATTGTGTCGATCTATGTATATGATGAATTTGACTCACAGGCAACTGCAATACTGAGTGGACGCCCTGCTCGACAATGGCTTTATAGTCATGGGGCTAAAGTATCACCAATGGATGACCTCAATCCACTGTTAGGAAAGGCGTGGTATGAAGCAGCGCGCGAAGTTACCAAAACCCTGGAACGTCGAATAGGCGGGACCCACCAAGATGTTTCCTTGGCAAAGGGTACAAAAGTGCAACACAGGACTTTCGCTCAAGATTTTGTGAAATTCCTTGTTAGTAAGGGAGTTCTGACGCGTGTAATGAAGTCAGATCACGGTCCTGGATACGTCGTGAAGTTGCACAAAGAGTACAGGACAACAATTAGTGATTTCTCCCAAAATGGAAGGATAGCGCCAATCCTACAAGAATTCTTCGATAAACACCTCGTATCGGAGCATCGACAGGACTGATAGCTGAATAGAGCCTTCAATTGTTCCGCTAAAAGCCGCGCTACGTGACTTCGGCGTTCGGTTTAGCCCAGCGTTTACTCCATGTTAACAGATCCGCTGGGTCATCTCAGCATTTCGATAAACAGATCGTACAGATACGTACATTTCTCATCCGAGAGCTAAAGCAAAGCTTGCCCATGCACACCCCACCATGTAAATTGGCAGTAGACAACCGGAGGCCAGGGATGGCCGTAGGTCGCGACCGAAGGGAGCCCGAAGGGTCGCGAAGCCGGATGCGAAGCGACAACCGAGCCGGGCACAACGTGGGCTGATCCCCCGCGCCAAATCCCGAAAGCATCAAGGCCGTGTGGGGCCGCATCCCTGCGCGGCCTTGTTGCGTTTCTGGTGCCCGAGCCGGTGATTTTGGAGCAATGCGATGAGCGACGACCTGAGCCGGCAGGTCAGGGAAAACGCCTCCAGCCCGAAGCGGGCGCGAGGCGATTCTGGCGAAATGGAGCAGCGCAGTCTCTCCGACCGGACCGCGGTGGAGCGCTATCTCAACTCCAGGAACGCGGCAGGCGGCAACAGCCGGAGCCGCACAGGATGCTACGCAAGCCGCCGGCGTGGCGGGGCAGGGGGGATGCGTCGCCTTCAGAGGCGCACGTACTGCCAGTCGGTGGGCTGGTCGTGGTCGTAGGGCATGTAGCCGTGGAAGGTGCGCGGGTCGCTGTCGAAGACGAGCGGCAGGAAGTGGCGGTCGCCCTCCCACATGGGCAGGTCGTGGATGCGGTCGAGCGCGACCCAGGCGAGCGGACCGTCCTCGTTGCGTTCGCAGGGCGCGCCGGTGAAGGCGTCGATGCGGAAGATGAACCCGAGCCAGTCCTCGCCGTTCGGGCCGAAGCCGGTCCAGTTGATGGTGCCGCGGAGCACCAGTTCGGTCGCCTCGATGCCGGCTTCCTCGCGGATCTCGCGGATCATCCCGGTCGCCACGTCCTCGTCGCGCTCCAGCTTGCCGCCGAGCCCGTTGTACTTGCCGAGGTGGTCGTCCTCGGGCCGGTCGATCCGGTGCACCAGGAGCACCCGCTTCCGGTCCGGCGAAAGCACGTACCCGAGCGTGCCGACGATGGGGGCGTAGGGCATGGTCTCTCCTTCGGACGCGTTCGCAGAGGTGCAAAGCGCTGCAACGCGCATCGCCGCCTACGGTAGCGGAGCGGGCGCGGCGATGCAATGCCTCTCCCCCTCTTCGCAGGGCCATTCCGTTCTCACGGTTGCAACCTGGACTGGGCTGCGACGATTCGAAACGGCTCCCCTCTCCCGCCGGGAGAGGGTCAGGATGAGGGCGGCAAGCCTGGGCGGGTTGAGGTGCAATCCCCTCACCCCGGCCCTCTCCCAGCGGGAGAAGGAGAACGGAAGGCGCCCCGGCCCGTCTTCGGCACGGCCGGGCACGGCAGAAATCAACGGCAGATTTTCCGGAGGGCTTGACAACGACAGGGACAGGAAGTAATACTGACCAGTCAGTTCTGGTTGTGAGGTCCCGGCGCTGGAGGGGGTCCCTTGGCACGACGACGGAACAAGCGCGACATCATCCTGCAGGCCGCGGAGCAGCTGTTCCGCGAGCGCCGCGTCCACGAGCTCACCATGGACGACGTCGCCGAGGCCGCCGGCGTCGGCAAGGGCACCATCTACAACCACTTCGACAACAAGGACGATCTCCTCTTCCAGATCGCGACCCGCGGGTTCGACCAGCTCTGCGACGTGGTGGCCGCCACGCCGGCGGAGGGCCGCTTCCGGGATCGCCTGGTCGACCTCTGCGAGCACGTCAGCGCCTTCTTTCTCGAGCGCCGCGCCGTCATGCGCATGATCCAGGAGCACGAGGGGCGCTACCGTTGCCTGAGCGGACCGATGAAGGAGCGCTGGCTGAGCCACAAGCAGCGCCTGGTGCAGGCCCTGGCTTCGGTCTTGACACAGGGGGTGTGGGAGGGGGCGGTCCGCGACGACATGCCGGCCGACCTTCTGGCGGCGCTCCTGTTGGGAATGATGCGCGCGCGCGGCCAGGAGTACGCCCACGCCCCCGGAACCCGGCCGGCCGTCGCCGTGGTGGTGGACCTGTTTCTGCACGGCGCCTGCGGTGCCTCCGGCGGCGAAGGCGCCGGGCCGGTGGCCTGAGGAACGGCTGCCCTCTCTTCTCCGACTAGCGGGAAGGGGCAGCCGGGTGCAACACGAAAGCGGGCGGTCGGCGTGCCGGCGCCCGGTCTTCTCGGAAGGAGCGGCACCATGCGCAAGTTCATCCTCGTCCTGCTCGTCCTCGGCGTCTGCGGCTACTTCGTCTACCGGCTCTGGGAGGAGGTCGGCACCGGCGAGGCGGCCGGCCCGCGGGGACGGCGCGGCGATGCATCGGTAGCGATCGAGGTGGCCCCGGTTGCCCGCGGCCCGATTCGCGATGTCCGCGTCTTTACCGGCACGCTGCAGCCGCGCGCACGCTTCCTCTTCGCGCCGAAGATTGGGGGCCGGCTGGAGTCGATGGCGGTCAACATCGGCGACCCGGTCGCGCCCGGTCAGCTCATCGCCCGCATCGACGACGAGGAATACCGCCAGCAGGTCAACCAGGCCCGCGCCGCCCTGGAGGTGGCCGAGGCCACCATGGAGCAGCAGGCCACCGCGCTCGACCTCGCCCGGCGCGAGATGAAACGCGTCGAGGCTCTCCGCGACAAGCAGATCGCCTCCGAGGCGGAGTGGGACCAGGCCGAAGGCCGTTACAAGGCCGAGGCCGCCAAGCTGAAGGTGGCCGAGGCGCAGGCGGCCGAGCGCCGCTCCGCGCTCCGTACGGCCGAGGTGCACCTTTCCTACGCCCGGGTCCACGCACCGGCTGCCGGCGAGGACGCCGCGGACCGCCAGTGGTTCGTGGAGGAGCGCTACGTCGATGAGGGCGCCCTCCTGGTGCCCAACGCGCCGCTCGCGTCGGTGGTGGCCCTGAGCCATCTGACCGCGGTCATCCACGTCATCGAGCGCGACTACCCCGCCCTGGCCGAAGGCTTGACGGTGGCCGTGGCCACCGATGCCTATCCGGATCGCAGCTTCCCGGGCGTGGTGACGCGCATCGCCCCGGTGCTGCGCGAAGCCAGCCGGCAGGCACGGGTCGAGATCCAGGTGCCCAACCCCGAGCTTCTCCTGCGGCCCGGCATGTTCATCCGGGCGCACATGGAGTTCGCCCGCCGGGAGGACGCGCGCCTGGTGCCGCGGAGCGCCCTGGTAAAGCGCGAGGGCGCGGACGGGGTCTTCGTGGTGGACGCGGGGGACGCGGGGGATGAGGGGGGTGACGCCGGGCCGGTGGCGCGCTTCGTCCCCGTCCGGGTCGGCATCCGGGACACCGCGTCGGTGGAGATCCTGGAGCCGGCGCTCGCCGGGCCGGTGGTGACCCTCGGGCAGCATATGCTTGCCGAGGGGACGAAGGTGATCCTGCCCGCCGCGGACGGGCCGTCGACGGCCGCCGACGCGTCGCCGGCCGGTGCGCGCGGGGGCGGAGGGGCGCGATGAACGTTTCCGGCTTCTCGGTCCGCCGTCCCGTCTTCACGGTCATGGCGACGCTCATCGTCATCCTGCTCGGCATCGTGTCGCTCACGCGCCTGCCGGTGGACCTGATGCCGGACATTACCTATCCGACCCTCAGCGTCACCGCCACCTACCAGAACGCCAGCGCCGAGGAGATGGAGGAGCTCGTCACCCGCCCCCTGGAGGAGGCCCTCTCCGCGGTGCCGGGCGTCGAGGAGGTCACCTCCTCCTCCGCCGAGGGGATGACCAATCTGCGCATCTCCTTCGTCTGGGGCACCGACCTCGACGCGGCGGCCAACGATCTCCGCGACCGGCTGGACCGCGTCAGCGACCGGCTGCCGGAGGAGGCGTCCCGGCCGCTTCTGCGCAAGTTCGATCTCGCCAGCTTCCCGGTCCTCATCCTCGGCGCGTCCAGCGATCTCGACCCGGTCACCACCCGGCGGATCATCGAGGAGCAGGTCAAGTACCGCATCGAGCGCGTCCCCGGCGTCGCCTCGCTCGACATCTGGGGCGGGCAGGAGCGGGAGATCCAGGTCGACCTCGATCTCGACCGCGTCCGCGCCTACGGCCTGCCGCTCAACCCGCTCATCGCCCGCCTCCGCGCCGCCAACATCGACCGCCCCGCCGGGTCGCTGCGGCAGGGCAACCTCGACCTCCGCGTCCGCGTACCGGGCAGCTACCGCTCCCTCGACGAGTTGGCCGAGACCGTCGTCCTCGAGCGGGAGAACAACCCCGTCCTCCTCCGCGACGTCGCCACCGTCCGCGACGACATCGAGAAGGCCACCCGCATCGTCCGCGTCAACGGCAAGCCCGGGGTGCGCCTCTCCATCAGCAAGCAGTCGGGCACCAACACCGTGGACGTCGCGCAGGCGGCCCTCGTCGAGATCGAACGCATCAACCGCGACATCCCGCAGATCGAGATCCTCCCCATCATCGATTCGTCCGAGTACATCCAGAGCAGCATCCGCAACGTCGGCTCGGCCGCGCTCTGGGGCGGGGCGCTGGCGGTGCTGGTGCTCCTCTTCTTCCTGCGCGACGCGCGCAGCACCGCCGTCATCGCCGTCTCGATCCCGGTCTCCATCGTCGCGACGTTCGTGATGATCTACTTCGGCGACTTCACGCTCAACCTCATGACCCTCGGCGGCCTCGCGCTCGGGATCGGGATGCTGGTCGACAACGCCATCGTCGTGCTCGAAAACGTCAGCCGCCGCCGCGGCGACGGCCTGCCGCCGCTCGAGGCCGCCACCGACGGGGCCGCGGAGGTGACCAGCGCCATCGTCGCCAGCACCCTCACGACGATGGTGGTCTTCCTGCCGCTCATCTTCATGCGGGGCATGGCGGGGGTGATGTTCAAGCAGTTCTCCTTCGTCGTCGCCTTCAGCCTGCTCTGCTCGCTGGTGACGGCGA
This sequence comes from uncultured Planctomycetales bacterium, assembly GCA_964553265.1. Lineage (GTDB taxonomy): Bacteria > Planctomycetota > SZUA-567 > SZUA-567 > JAFGNG01 > CAZKKD01. The sequence goes on from CAZKKD010000063.1 coordinate 6,738, forward strand.
TGACGCTGGTGCCGATGCTCGCTTCGCGCCTGCTGGGGGCGCGGGCATCGGTCCCGGACGGCGCGGGCGTCGGCGACCGGGTCTTCCGCTGGAGCGCCGCGCGCTTCGAGGAGACGGAGCTCGCCTACAAGCGCCTCCTGCACGCGGCGCTCAACCACCGGGCGCTGGTCATCCTTTCGGCGGCGCTGGTGCTGGGCGGCAGCGGGTGGCTGGCGACGCGGGTCGGGTCCGAGCTCATGCCGATGGCCGACGAGGGCGAGATCCGCGTCTACGGCGAGATGGAGGTCGGCGCCGCGCTCGACGTCATGGACCGCACCTTCCGCACCATGGCCGAGGTCATCCGCCGCGAGACCCCGGAGATCGAGAGCATGGTCAGCAGCATGGGCGGCGGCGGCTGGCGCGCCAGCGGCGGGCACACGGGCCAGTTCCGCATCTCGCTCGTCCCGCAGGAGGAGCGCACCCGCTCGAGCGAGGCGGTCGCCAATCACCTCCGCGCCAAGCTGTCGCGCATCCCCGGCGTCTCCATCCGCACGCGCGCCGGGCAGGGCTTCTTCCTCCTGCGGATGGGCTCCGGCGACGGCGATCGCGTCAGCATCGAGATCCGCGGCCACGACTTCGCCACCGGCGCCGCCCTGGCCGAGCAGGTCCGGCAGGTGGTGGAGACCGTCGACGGCGTCACCGACGCGCGCGTCAGCCGCGACCCCGGCGCGCCCGAGCGGCGCATCCTCATCGACCGGCGCAAGGCCGCCGACCTCGGCCTCACCGTCCGCGACGTCGCCGAGGTGCTGGAGATCGTCCTCGGCGGGGTCTCCGCCGGCGAGTACCGCGAAGGCGGCGACGAGGTGCCCATCCGCGTCCAGGCCCGCCGGGCCGAGCGCCTGCCGCTGGAGGAGCTCCTCGACCTCACCGTCGCCAACCGCCTCGGCGAGCCGGTGGTCCTGCGCAACCTCGTCGACGTCGCGTCCGCCACCGGGCCGGTGGAGATCGACCGCAAGAACCAGGAGCGCGTCATCGACGTCCAGGCCAACATCACCGGCCGCGACCTCGGCTCGGTGGTGGCCGACATCCGCGAGCGCCTCCGCGCGGTGGCGGTGCCGCGCGGGTTCGACATCGTCTTCGGCGGCGACTACGAGGAGCAGCAGGAGTCCTTCCGCGAGCTCCTGATCAGCCTCGGGCTCGCCATCATCCTCGTCTACATGGTGATGGCCTGCCAGTTCGAGTCGCTGCGCGATCCCTTCGTCGTCATGTTCTCGGTGCCGCTGGCGGCCATCGGGGTCATCGCGATGCTCTTCCTCACCGAGACCACCTTCAACATCCAGAGTTTCATCGGCTGCATCATGCTCGCGGGGATCGTCGTGAACAACGCGATCCTGCTGGTCGACCACACCAACCTCCTGCGCCGGCGCGACCGCCTGCCGCTCCGCGAGGCGGTGGAGGAGGCCGGCCGGCGGCGGCTGCGGCCGATCCTCATGACCGCGCTCACCACCATTCTCGGGCTCGTGCCGCTCGCACTCGGGTTTGGCGACGGGGGCGAGGCGCAGGCGCCCATGGCCCGGGCCGTCATCGGGGGGCTCCTGAGCGCCACGCTCATCACGCTGGTGGTGGTCCCGGTCGTCTACACCCTCTTCGAGCGCGCGCGTCCCGGCCACGCCGCGGCCGCGCCGGAGGAGGCCTGACTACGGTCCGGCCAGCTCCAGAATGCGCGGTGCGATGCGATCGAGCGGGAGGATTTCTTCCGCCGCGCCGAGGCGGGCGGCCTCCCGCGGCATGCCGTAGACGGCGCTGGTGGCCTCGTCCTGGGCCAGCGTCCGCGCCCCGGCCCGGCGCATCGCCAGCAGCCCCGCCGCCCCGTCGCCGCCCATCCCCGTCAGCACCACGCCCACCGACCGCGGCGCCACGGCCGCGACCGAGTGGAAGAGCGGGTCGACCGCCGGCCGGTGGCCGTTGACGGGCGGGTCCTCGTCCATCGCCGCGCGCCAGCGCCCCGCCGTCCCCTCCAGCCGCAGGTGAAAGCCCCCCCGCGCCAGGATGGCCCGCCCCGGGACGACCGCCAGGCCCGGGCGGCTTTCGCAGACCTCGATCCGGCAGGCCGCGTCGAGGCGCGCGGCGAAGGAGGCGGTGAAGGCGGCCGGCATGTGCTGGGCGATGAGGATCGGCGGCGCGTCCGCCGGCAGCGCCTCCAGCACGGCCGCAAGCGCCGGCGGGCCCCCGGCCGAGGCGCCGATGGCCACCACCCCGCGCCGGGTCGCCGGTGGGGCGGGACGGGGCGCCGGCGGGGGGTCGGTTCCGGTCGGCGGGACGAAGGCCTGGACGATGCGGCGGGCGCCCGCCCCGGCGGGGTCGGGGGAGGCGGGGCGCGGGATGTCCCGTTTTGCGCCCCAGGCGGCGGCCCCGGCGGCCATGCGGGCGGGGGCGGGCCAGCCGTCCGGCCCGGCCCGGACGCCGGCCCCCGGCCGGCGGGCCATCAGCCGCAGCGGAAGAAAGCCGTACCGGACGATGAGTTGCAGGTCGACGATGACCAGCGCGCACGGCCGGGCGTCGAACTCGGCCCAGAGCCGGTGCGGGTCCAGCGGCAGCGCCAGCGGCGCCCAGCCCGCGGCGTGAAAGGCGTTCGCCATCCGCCGCGCCAGCGACGGGTCCCGGTCGGCGACGAGCACCACCGGCCGCGGCGGCATGCTACGCGTCCGGCGTCTGTGGATCGGCCGTCAGCAGCACGGCCATCCCGTCGGCCACCGTCGCGGCGACGGTCACCTGTTCGGCGATGTGGGTCCGGTCCATGATGCTCTGCATCACCTCCGAGACGTGCACCAGCACGCACCCGCCGCCGGCGCGACGGGCGTCGCGGGTGATGCCGCAGAAGACCCCGAAGGCGATGCTCGGCGGATCCCGCAGGGCGCGGCAGTCCAGCAGCACCCGCGCGTCGCCGCCCTGGACGGCCTCGGCGCGGACGCGGTCGCGCAGGCTCATGTACTCGTGCTGTCCCGCGGACGCCGGGATGCGGTAGACATCCACGCCGCCGTCCCGGACATGCTCGACGGTTTCCATGCGGTTCCCCTTATGCGTTGACGGCCAGCGCCTTCTGGACGGCGCTGATGACGCGCGCATCCTCGAACGGCTTCACGATAAAGTCCGACACCCCGAGCTCCATGGCCTCCAGCATCGATTCGCGCTGGTCGACCGCGGTCACCATCACCACCCGGGCGTCGGGCTGTTCGGCCCGGATGGCGCGCAGGCATTCCAGCCCGTCCACGTCCGGCATGATGATGTCGAGGGTGACGACGTCGGGCGCGAGCTCGCGGAAGAGGCGCAGCCCTTCGGCCCCGTCCGCGGCTTCGCCCGCGATCTCGAATCCCACACTCTCCAGCGCCTCGCGAATCAGCTTGCGCATGAAGAGCGCATCGTCGACGATGAGTATGCGTGCCATGCTATTGCTCCTTTCCACCGGCGGCCGGTGTCGCGTCCGCCTCTGCCCGCAATCGTTCCCGCCACGCCGGCGCGTCCTCCAGAAAGAGGTGCACCCGGCATGGCAGCTCCTGCGCACCGCAGCGCAGCCGCGCGCCGAGGGCGAGCACCCGGTCGCCGATCTCCGGCATGCTCACCAGCGTCGCGCCCACGAGCGCCTCGGCCATGTCCTCCGCCACTTCCGGCGTGGAGGTGCGCACCGCTTCGCCGAGGTGCGTGGCCAGCGCGTTCGCCACCGCGGTGCCGAAGATGTTGCCGATCTCCTGGAGGACCGAGTTCGCCAGCGCCGCATCCTCCGCACCGCGCGGACCCGCGACGGCGGTGGCGACGGCGGCGCGCGCTTCGTCGGCGAAGAGCATCAGCATCCGCAGCGCCGGCCGCTCCACCAGGGTCATGCCGACCGAGACGACCGGCCGGTCTCCGTCGCACCAGCCGCCGGTGGCCTCCGGCAGGAGGACCCACGCCGCCGTGCCCGGCTCCCCGCGGAGGCGTCCGCCGCTGAGGGCGGCCACCTTCTCGTCGGTCCGGGCGGCCAGGTCGGCGAGGTGTTGTGCGAGTGCATCCATGGCGATCTCCTCTCCCGGTACGCCGGGGCACGTGCCGCTTATCCGTCGATGAGCCCGTCCAGGCGCGAGATGGACAGGAGGCTCCGGTTCTTCCCTTCGGCGCCGCGGAGGACCAGGCGCCCGCCGTTCGCTTCCAGGTGGCGGGCGGCGACGGCCAGGAAACCGAGGAACTCGGCGCTCCGGATCGTCGTCGTCGGATCGAAGAGCACCTCGATCTGCCGGCGCCCGTTCTGCAGGGCCGCCCGGATGCGCGCGGTCACGTCCTGCGCGGTCCGGAAGTCGATCACCCCGTCGAGGCGGATCGTCACCGCCGGTCGCGTGTCCCTCATCGCACACCCTCCATCAAGGCGTCGACGCGCGCGCGGAGCTCGTCGGCGTCGAACGGTTTGGTCAGGTAGTCCGCGGCGCCGCCCCGGCGGACCGCGTCGCGCAGCCAGGCCTGGTCGAGCGCGCTCACCACCAGCACCCGGCTCTCCGGGGCGGCCGCGCGGATGCGCGCCAGCGCCCGGAGGCCGGCCGTCGGTTCGTCGGCGTCCAGCGTCAGGTCCAGCGTCACCAGGTCCGGCGGGGCGGCCTCGGCGTGGGCGATGGCCTGGTCCACGGTGGCGGCCTCGTCCACGCGGTCGACCCGGTCGGCCAGCGCGTTGCGGATCACCTCGCGCATGAACCGGGCGTCGTCGACGATGAGGGCCGAGCCGATGCGCGTCAAATCACAATCCTCCGGGCCGCGAAGTCCTCGACGATGAACTCGGTCGTCTCCGGCGCGAAGATGACCTTTCGGCCCTGCGCGCCGCCGACGTCGCTGGCCACCACCGGTACGGACGCGTCCGCCAGGGCGCGGCGCACCGCGGCGATGTTGTTCTCGCCCACGTCGCCGCTCTCCTTCTGCAGGGACTGGGTGAACATGTGCGCGCCGCCGGCGATCTTGGCCTTCAGCCGCTCGCGCCGCGCGCCGTACTTCGGCATGGCGCGCAGGAGGCAGGCGACCGCCTGGTCGGCGTACTTTCCCGGAAGCGCGCTGGCGGGACGGCCCGCGCTGTCGGGGAGGAGGACATGCGCCATGCCGGCCAGGCGCTCCTGGCGGTCGAAGACCACCACCGCAATGCAACTCCCGAGAACGGACTGGAGCCGGTTGGGCGCGCGGGCGAGGTCCACCTGCCCGATGAGCACGCGGATCTCCTTGCCCGTCGATGCGAGGCTACTGGCCATGGAGTCCCTCCCGCAGGGCGTCGAGCGAGGCCGGCGACGGCAGAAAGGCGAAGACGGCCGAGAGGTCCTCCCCCTCGCAACGGAACTCCGTCAGCAGGAAGAAAGCGTGGTCCGCCAGCGCCGCGTTCTCCATCAGGATGACCGAGAGGATCGCTCCCGCCAGGTCGAGCAGGTAGACCGGTGCGTTCGGCACGCAGCGGCGGTCGAGGTGGGCGGTCAGGCTGTTCATGAAGCTGGTGATCGCGATGTTGGCCGTCTCCTCCAGCATGCTGCGCTCCAGGGCGCCGAAACCCTCGACCGCCAGCGTTTCGTCGCGGCTGCCCAGGAGCTGCACCAGGCGCAGCGCGTCGGCGCGGTCGTAGAGGAGCGCCGCGTTCCCCTCGATCTCGCCGCAGACGCGGGAGAGGAGCCCGACCGCCAGGCGCTCGCCGTTGCCGAGCTGCTCGGGGATGGTCTCGACCGGGGCCAGCTCCACCCGCCGGACCGCGACCGTGATCTCGCGACGGACAAACTTCGACAGCGCTTCGCCGGCGTGTTCCGCCCCGCGCTGCGCCAGGATTCCGAACTCCGAAAGGACTTTTGCTTCAAGCATGACACACCTCCTCGCGGACCGGTCCGGCGGCGCGCCGGCCGCCCGTTTCGCCGATGGTGTTGATGTCGAGAATAAGAGCGATGCCGCCGTCGCCGAGGACGGTGGCGCCGCTGACGCCGTGAATGCCCGTGCAGTCGTCGGGCAGGGGCTTGACGACGATCTCCTCGTCGCCGAGGACGCGGTCGACCGCCAGCGCCTGCGTCTCCTGCCCGCCCTTGGTGATGACGGCGCGGATGCGGTCGTGGTCGCGCCGCAGGGCCTCGATGCCGATGGTTCGTTCCAGGTCGATGAGCGCGAGTACCTGGTTGCGCAGGACAATCACCTCGCCCTTGCCCTCGACGCGGCGGATGTCGTCGGGGCCGACCTCGACGATCTCGCGCACCGACTCCAGCGGCATCGCGTAGGTGGCGCCGCCGATGTCCACCAGGAGCGCGTTGATGATGGCCAGCGTCAGGGGCAGCCGGATGGTGAAGACGCAGCCCTGGCCGGGTTCGCTCTCGATGTCGATCTTGCCCTTGAGTTCGGCCACCTTGCTCTTGACGATGTCCATGCCCACGCCCCGGCCGCTGATGTTGGTGACGCGTTCGGCGGTGCTGAAGCCGGGTTGGAAGATGAGCGCGTAGACCTCGGGGTCGGAGAGGGCCTCGCCCGCCTCGCGGGTCAGCAGGCCGTTGCCCACCGCCTTCGCCAGGATGCGCGCGCGGTCCAGGCCCCGGCCGTCGTCTCGGATGCGGATGCAGATCTGCGAGCCTTCGTGGAACGCCTCCAGGTGGACGGCGCCCTCCTCGGCCTTGCCGGCCGTGCGGCGCGCGTCGGGGGCCTCCAGGCCGTGGTCCACCGCGTTGCGGATGAGGTGGGTCAGCGGGTCGGCCAGTTCGTCGATGAGGCGCTTGTCCAGCTCGGTCGCCTCGCCGGCGGTCACCAGGCGGGCGGCCCGGTCGTTCTCCTTGCAGAGGTCGCGCACGAGGCGGTGGAAGCGCTGGAAGAGCGGGCCGATCGGCACCATGCGGATCTGCATCACGCTGTTCTGGAGGGTGCTGGTGTGGCGGTGGAGCGTGACCGTGGCCTCCCGCAGCGCGGCGGCGGCGGCCTGGGCCTCCTGCAGGCCGCGGACGAGCCCCTCCAGTTCGCGGAGGTTGTCCTCCCCGAGATCGGTTGTCCCGGCGCCGGCGCCCTGCCGGCCGCGCCAGATGAGCGACTCCACCGTCCGGGCGTCGAGCCCCTGCCTCCGCCGGGCCAGGTCCTCGGCCAGGCGCGTGATGCCGGCCTGGGCGCTCGCGCGCCCGCCGGCGACGCTCACCACCTCGTCGCGGCGCGTCGTCTCCCCGCCCACCCGCTCCC
>CAZKKD010000064.1:0-13870 GCA_964553265.1 uncultured Planctomycetales bacterium
GCCGCTGCATGAAAATCTTGCCAAAATTCAAAGACTCCAGTGGTTAGTAGTATAGGGCCTTCGGGGAGGAGGAAAGCGATGCGAGGACGTCGGGAGCGATTGTGGATGTGGACGCGGCTCTTCTCTGTTGCGGTTCTCGGCCTGCTTCTGGCGCAACCGGGGCTGTTGCCCGCCGCCGAAGAAGAGGCGCCCGAAGAGGAAGCACTCGAGGAAGACGTGCTTGAGGACGATCATGACGAGGAAGACGCCGCCTGGGAGCGTCTGGACCGTCCGGTGACGCTGCGTTTTCAGGGCACGCCCTTCCGTCAGGTGGTGGACGAACTGCGGAAAGTGACCGGGCTCAACGTGGTCGTTCATCAGCAGTTCTTCGCCGAGCATGCCGACGACAAGATCACCTTCACCATAGAGGAAACCTCGCTCTGGACGGCGCTGGACCTCCTGGCGCGTTCCCTGGAGCTCTGCCTGTACGAATTCGAGCGCAGTCTGTACCTGGAGCCGCGAACCGTGCAGGCGCAGCGCCGGTCGGCGGGCACCATCCGGCTCCCCGTCGGACGAGGCTTTGTCGAGCTTGCCATCTCGGCGGAGGACGTCCCGGTCGAGCGCCGGCGGGAGTTGATCGAGCTGTTTCTCGACCGCGCTGAAGAGCCGGATGCGGATTTCCGGGACATCGCCCGCCGCATGGAATGGATGCGCGGACAGCGGCGGGAGCATGCTCCCGACCGACAAGAGCGGGAAGGCCGGGAGCGCGCAGGTCCTCCGAATCGGGAGGAAAAGCCGGACGTCTTTTGAATGGCTCCCCGCGCTTTGGGGAACGGCTTCCGGCATGCGATGGTCTGAGGATCCGCCTTGCGCGGGACTCGGACCTGCGCTACACTTTCGGCATTGCGGTGGCGGGCCGGTCCGCGCGGTGGGACAGGACTGAGATGCTTCGCTGCAACCGCTTGCCTGTCAATGGGATGGAGGATGACATGGGCATGGCCAACCTGCTTCGTCGCGCCGTGGTGGTGCGCGCGACGCTGTGCGCGACCCTGTTCCTCTTCGTATTCGGTGCGGCCGGTCGGACGGGGGAGAGCCAACCGGACGAGGCCCAGGCCGACGTCCGGAGCCGGTGGGAAGCGGCCAACCGACCCGACGAAGAGGTGGTCACGCAGGTCAGCCTGTCGGACATTCCGATCCTGCACACGATCCTCCCGGAAACACAGAACGCGACCATCCACCCGACCGTGGAGGTCGATGGCTATTACTACCGTTTCCTGGTCGAATCACCGCATGGCGCATACGAGGTCACCTCGGTCCGCAAGTTGCTGAAACGACTGCACGAGATTGACGTCATCGAGCACTTCCGCACCACCGAAGAAGGCAACGCCATCCTCGAAGCGCTCGGCGAATCCATCGTCAACGTCGGCAAGGGTCTCGGCAACGCGGTCCGCCACCCGGGCGTGACCGTCAAGCGCATAGGCTCCGGAACGGGGCGGTTTCTCCGTGCGACCGGAGGTTTCTTTTCCAAGCCTTTCCGCCGCGGCAATCCTGAACTTGCCAGCGGCGGAACCGACCTCGCTCTCCTCGGCAAGGGGCCGGCCGGAACGGAGCGGCGGCGCGTCGCCTTCGAGCTTGGGCTCGATGTCTACACACAGAACGAAAACGTCAAGGCCATCCTGAATGAGATTGGCCGGAAGAGGCTCCTCGGCAAGCTGCCGGTCGGCACCGCCGTCTTTGCGCTGCCGGGCGGCGCCGTCTTCACGCTCTCGCTTACCCCGATGGGCTATGACGCCTCGACGGAGCGCCTCATTCGCGACAACGATCCGGCCGAGCTGGTCCGCACCCTTGGTCTCCAGTTCGAAGAGACCTTCGGCCTGGAGTATCCCGAGCGTGAATCTGCGCTCTACCGTCTTCTCCACAATCCGAACTATACCCCGCGCGAAAAGGCGTACCTCCTCCGTTACTTTCTGGACCTTCGGGATCTGACGGGAATGGAAGGTGCGCTTGCGTTTCTCGCGCAGGTGCAGACCCACGAACAGGCGAGTGTCGTCTGCACGCAGGTCGAGCTGCTCTCGCTCTTGCACCAGCGCGGCAAGCCGCTGGTGCGCTTCGTTCCGGTCCACAATACGCTTGGCGGTCTGGCCCGGGACGGCACTCTCTGCCTCGTCATCTCCATCGACACGGTACGCTTTCAGGGAGATGTGCCGCGTTCGCTGCAGCGGTCCATCAATGCGGCGAAGCAGGTCGGCGCGCAGCGAATCGCCATCCTTTCGACCGGCGACATCGACAAGGCATCCATCGACCTCGCCAACCGGATGGGTGTCCTCGTGTACGACAACATCCTCCGGCACAAGGTCTTCCAGCGTCCCCGCCATGAAGGCGACCCGACCCTCTGGAGTGCCCTGGCCAGCGGAAAGCGCACGGCCGCTGATACGACGGCTGTCCAGTCGTTTCCTTCGGCCACCGGAACCGCCCTTGAGCCCGGTCCTGAGGTACCGCCCGCCCCGCCTGCACCGCCCCCCGCCTCCACCGGGTCGGCCCCGGCCCGCGGTACGGCGCCCGCCTCCGCACTCCCGGAGCTCATGCAGTAAGGACGCGTCCCGGGGAACGCGAACGGGGCGGGGGGATTGCCGGCGCCCGGGCGGGTTCGGCGTCAGTGGGCTCGCAGCTTCAGGCTCAGGCCCCGCGCCAGGTTCCGGGCCACCACGTAACCCAGGCGTGGGCGTGCTTCCATCAGGCGCTCCAGGCGGGAGATGAGAATCTCCACCACCTTGGCGTCCCGCGTAAGGACCACGTCCGCGCTGCGCACGGTCTGCTCGACGAGGGCCATTTCGCCGAAGATTTCACCCCCTTCGATCGTTCCGACCCGTGACCCGTCTACCCGCACCTCGGCCGCGCCTTCGACCAGGATGTAGAGGTTGAGGGGTTTGTCCCCTTGCTTCACGAGGACCGTACCGGCCTTGTATTCCACCAGGTACGAAATTCGCGCCAGGTGGTACAGGTCCCCCTCAGGAAGGTCCCGGAACAGGTCGGCCAGGCGAACGCCGTCAGTGATCTCCATGCCAATCAGGCGGTCCTCCATCCCGGTCTCGACGATTTCGCGCATGCGCTTTCCGCTCGCAAGGAGGCGCATCCGCCCGAGATCGTACTGGCAGGAGACCTTCGCCATGCGGAGAACATCCAGGCGCTCCACGTCCTGAAAGACCATCGAGGGGCAGTACGCCACCGGGACGAACCCGAGGCGCTCAAAGGTGCGCTGGATGCGAGGCGAATAGGCCGAAACATCCACCTCCTGGTACTCCACGTCATACTCTTCGCGCGCGATCCGATCCACATTCGCGAGCAGGCACCCCTTGACCGCGTCGTCGTACTCGATGAGTTCGAAAATGCGGATCTTCCGGTCAATCGGATCGTAGCTGAACCCTACCGCCCCGATGACGGCTTCCCCCCGTCGTGCGACCAGGTAATGGGAGTTTGTATCCGTCATCCGGAAGAAACCGTGAGAGAGAGCCAGGTTCCCGAAGACCTCCCGGTGACTGACCCGGCCGCGCTCGATGCGCAGGAGCGAGGTCACCGCGTCCTGGCGCAGGTGCTCCACCGAGGCATCGCACTGCGTCGGATAACCGTCCTCTTCGTCCTCGACGATCACGTCCACGGGAAAGCCGACGTCGTGCAATACCGTCTGGGCCAGTTGGCCGGCTTCGGGGATCACCCGTGGATTGTTGCGACGCAATTCCGCGGCAAGGCCCTGCGGCCTGGCGTAGAAGATGACGCTTTCGCGTCGGCCGAAGCGGTATTTGAGCGGCTCGAAACCCACCGCGACCCAGCCGAACTCTTCGGCCAGGCGCTGGCTTCCCGGGTGCACGCAGCGCGTTTCGGCCATCGCGAACTGGACCTTGTCGCGCGTACCATCGATCAGGGCGCGGACCACGTCGGCGGCGGCCCCGCGGGCGCGCTTGCTCGGCGAGGCGACCAGCCGGCCCATTTCGCCCACCAGGTCGTCCATGTCGCCCACCGCCAGCATCATCGACCCCGTCGCGAGAAGGTCCCCCTCCTCCTCGGCCAGCAGAAAGAGCGTGTTGTCGTCGTAGACGGCGTGCTTCAGCCATTCGGTGTCGTAGAAACCGGGGAAGGGGTAGTCGTCCCCGTAGACGCGGACGAAGAGGTCCCGCACCTGGTCGACGTCCTGGTCGGTGGCAGGTCGGATCGTGGCCATGCAGGCATCCCCGTTGCCGTCAGCTTCGCCGGCGGCTCTTGCCCCCGTACTTCTTCTTGCCCGTACTGCTGCGACGGCCCTCGCGTGGCGGTTCCTGCGCGGCGGCCACCGTGATGCGCTTCAGCCACTCCCGCTCGGTTCGGCTGAGGGGAGACGGATCCAGGCGGTCCGGCAACCGCGCCCCCATCGCATCCAGCGGCAGGCGCGCAAAGGTGTCGGTCGCGCTGTAGATGTCGTAGGACGGGCGCATGAGCGCGAGCGTGTCTTCCAGGAGCTGCACCGCGGTATTGCGCGACGCATCCCGGCCTTCCAGCCGCCAGTCCAGATAATGCCGATATCCCAGGAAAAGGCAATACAGCAGCCGATGGTCGGTCCGGTTCGGGACGTCGGCCAGCTCGGGGTCCGGGGGCGTCTCGCCCAGAAGCCCCCGGGCGACGAGATGGCGGTTCGTTCCCGTCGCGTTCGCATCGTCGCGCACGTGGCGCCAGAGGCGTCGGGCTTCCTTCTTGTGTCCGCGGCCGTAGTGGTCCAGCCCCAGCAGGAGCCGCCCGTCGTGCGGCGCCCACTCGTCCCCCTGTTCGACCATGAGGTGAAAGAGCTTCCGCGCCGTGTCCACCTCTCCGGACAGCCAGTCCATGCACCCGACGTAGGCGGCGGGCATGGCGGGGATCTCCCGGCCCTGCTCGCTGCAGAGGCGAAGAATGTGGCGGCAGATGGCGAGCGCCACGTCCTCGTGTCCGGAGTGGAGGTAGAACCGCGCCAGCGTCTCCAGGCTCCCGAGTGCGTCGTCGTGCGACAGGATGAGGCGCATCACGCGGTCCACGAGGAACGGGTGGTCCGCCATTTCGGCGCTTCGCTCCAGCACGATCAGGAGCGGCTCCATCGCCGTCATGACCTGCGCGAACGGTCCCTGGCCCTCGCCGTAGGTCTCCCGCAGGAAGGCGATGCAGTCCTCCACGTGATCCGGAAACCGCGTCAGCGCCAGCAGCAGCCACCGCCACAGCACCGCCGGGGTCATCGTCTTCCGGTCCTCGACCCGCTGGCCCAGGCGCAGCGCCAGGCGCACCCAGGCGTCGACGGTCTTCCACTGGCGCGCCCCACGCGGCGGGGTCCGCAGGAGTTGCTGTACCTGCGTGAAGACGACGTCCGCAATCGGCTCCAGCACGGTCGCGGTCAACTGTTCGTCCAGCACCTCGCGGAGAATGTCCGCCGCGGGGCCGAGGCGGTTCTTCTCCATCTCCAGCGTCGCGCGCCCGAGCTGCTCGAAGGCGGCGAACGGCCCCTTCCGGAGGGAGGCCCAGATGCGCAGCGCCTTCTTGCGGTCGCCGTCGCCGCGGTAGGACGCCACCCCGGCGCGGTAGCGCGCCCAGGCGCCTTCGAAGCGATCCCGGTGCCCCCGCGCGATGGCCAGGAAGCGCTGCTCGGCCGCGTCGTAGCAGTCTTCGGCCATCAGGGCTTCCGGCACTTCGATCGACGGCAGCGTCGGCGGCAGGCCGCGCGTCTGGACGCGGATGTTCGAGAAGGTCACCCCCGCGCCACGGTGAAGAAACCCGACCCAGAGTCCGGGCAGCGGGTCGCGGTCGCGGTGAAAGAGGATGACCTGCCGGTTCAGCATCACCCGGATCACCCCGCCGGCCCGCTCCACGCTTACCCGGTAGCGACGCCGTGGCTCCAGCACCACGTACTCGTTGGAGGCCACCTCGGCGTCGTTGCGGGCGAGGTAGGCGCGGGTGTTCTGGTTCGCGGCCAGGTGGACGGTGTAGCAGTCGAGGTAGTTTCGAAAGCTGTCCGGTTCCGCGGCGTTGAGCACGAGGGCGAACTCGCTGGCGTTCATGCCGTCCGCACTCGTCGGGTGGAGCATCACGTAGGCCGAGAGGCGCACGTCGCCGGGGAATTCCCGGTCGAGCAGCAGGTAGCTGTACCGGTCCTCCGGGGCCTCGTCGGTCGTGGAGACGCCGTCGCGTCGGATGCGCCAGGCCGATTTGGATCGCCGCGGAAGAATGCGGACCGCATCCTCGTCCAGCGACGAGCGGAACGCGTTGCGGAACTGGGTCTTTCCTTCCAGGAAGTTGGTCAACGCCCGTTCGAATTCGGCGGCCGTCTTGAAGCGCTCCTCCGGCGCCGGATTCATCGCCTGCATCGTGATGGCCGACAGCTCCGGCGGGATGTTCCGCTGCGGGGCACGCTGTTCGGGGGGGAGGAGGGCGGCCAGCTGTTTGAGCGTGACAATCTCCTCCCAGTCCTCGCCGTCGAACGGCAGCTCCAGCGTCAAGAGTTCGTAGAGCATGACCCCGAGGGCATAGATGTCCGCTTCCTTCCCGAGGCGTGTCTGCTGCCCGGACGCCTGCTCCGGCGGCATATAGGCGATGGTCCCGAGAATGTCCCCCTCCACGGTCAGATTCCGCTCGAGATCGATGGGCGGCACGGGGCTGCCGGTCGTGGCCACGGTTTCGTCCTCGGCGGCGGGCGCGCCGTCGCCGTCGCTGTCGTCCAGGGCCACGGTCTCGTCGTGGACCAGGAGGCGTCCCGACGGGCGCTTCGGCGCCGGACGGGCGGGTTCGTTCTCGTCGTCGTCTTTCAGGGACTTGGTCAGCCCCCAGTCGATGACATACACCTCGCCGTAGTCCCCGACAAAGATGTTGCTCGGCTTCAAGTCGCGATGAATGAAGGCCTGGTTGTGTGCGTAATGCAGGGTCTGGGCGACGTCCCGGAGGATCTCGACGACCCGGAAGAGATCGTATTTCGCTTTGGTCCGCGGGTCCTCGTCCCGGAGGGCCTCGAGGATCTCGGAGAGCGGTTTGCCGTCGATCGGTTTCATGGTGTAGAACGCGCGCCCGTCCGGCATTTCCTCGAGGGTGTAGACCGGCGGAATGCCCGGGTGCTGCAGGCCGGCGGTGGTCAGCACCTCGCGGTAGAAGCGGGTGGTCGTCTGCTCGCTGTCGGCGCGGTCGGCATGGATCAGCTTGATCGCCACCTCCCGGTCGAGGTCCGGATCCTTGCCGAGGTAGACCGTCCCCATCCCCCCGCGGCCGAGGGTACGCACGACCGCGTACTTGCCAATGGTGCGGGGCGGTGGCGTCGTCATGGGGCAGGCTCGCGGCCGTGTTCCGGCGAGGAGGCAGGCGTATCGGCGAGGAGCTGAAGAAGCACCGGCCAGGCGTCGTCGGCGTAGAAGCGATGGCCGCCTTCGCCCACCACCAGGCGGCAGCGATTCTCGGCGCCCGCCGCGCGGTAGATATCCAGCAGCCGTTCGAATTCGCGTTTCGTGGCGTCAAACGGAAAGATGGGGTCCTTCCGTCCGGCCACGACCACGACCGGTTTCGGCGCGAACAGCCCCACGATGTCCGCCATCTCCGCATCCTGCTGCAGGCCCGGTACGTAATTGCACATGCAGTGATAGAGCGAGAGGATGGACTCGCGGAAGGTGCAGAAGTAGCACGACGGCATCGCAAAGGCGAGGCGGTCCAGCAGTGCGGCGGCGAAGACGCTGACGGTGCCGCCGCCGCTGTTGCCCAGTACCCCGATGCGCGCCGGATCCACTTCCGGGCGCGTCAGCAGATAATCGATCGCGCGGTCGACATCGTACACGCGCTCGCCAACCAGCGTCCGTCCCAGGTGCAGCGCGTGCATGGCCGCGTCGTGGCAGCCGGAATGTGCGCACACGTTCGCCTGGTCCCGTTCCCGTCGTTCGCCGAAGGCCCGCTGTTCCAGGCAGAGCGCACCCACGCCGCGGCGCATGCACCCGAGGCCGAAGTCCCGGTCGCCCTCCACGTCGATGGGCTTCGTCTCGTCGTCACGGTCGACGGCGATGGAGTTGTGCATGCCGCTGCTGTGGCCCTGGAGGCAGATGGCAAAGGGCAGGGGGGGCGTTGCTTCCTTCGGAATACAGACGTAGGCAGGCGCGTCCGCACCGTCCTCGCAGGCAAAGACAACCTTTTCGATGATCCCGTCCTCACAGGGCCGGCGCCAGAGGGTCCGCGGCTGGAGCGGCGGACGTGCGTCCGGCATCGCCCCGAGGCGGCGCGCCAGTTGCGGCCGCAGGCGTCCCTGCCAGGCGGCAACGTTGCCGCCGTCGAACGAAAAGGCCTGCGGCATGCGATCCCGAAGCGCGTGGTGGACGCGCGAAGGTGAGAACGCCGTTCCCTCGGACATCAGCACATCCTCCTCCGTGGCGGGGCTGACCGCACCGGGCCGGCTCCGTCGGGTAGCCCGTCATCTTATCCGGTGAAAGGGGATCCCGCAAGCGCTTCCCGGGGGGAAGGGGGGGCGGCGTCGGGAAAAGACGATGGGGATTCCGGTCGCGGAAAGGCGCAGCGGGTGCTGGGCGCGCCCGCGACTAAAAGACGAATCCGTGCGGGATGACGGCGTTCTTCGGTACCACGATGACGCCGTCCCGGACAACGAAGCGTCCTTCCTGATCGACGAACTCGGTCTGGTTGCCCTGGTTGACGAGGCGAACCCCCCTGCCGATGCAGGCGTTCTTGTCGATGATGGCGCGGCGGATGACACTCCCTTCACCCACCCCCAGGCGGGGGGCATCGCCGGCCGCCATCGCGGCGGTCTCGTAGTAGTCCGCCCCCATCATCACCGTCTCGCTGATATTGACGTCCGTGAACAGGCGGCTGCGCACGCCCAGGACCGATCGCTTGATAATGCCGCCGTCGATGATGCTGCCCTCGGCGACAATGCAGTCCTCGACCAGGCCGCCGCGAATCTTGGCGGCCGGCAGGAACCGCTGATTGGTATAGATGGGTTTGGCCGGGTCGAAAAGGTTGAACGGGGGAAGGGGATTGCAAAACTCGAGATTGGCATCGAAGAAAGCCCGCACCGTCCCGATGTCGGCCCAGTAATCGCTGAACAGGTAGGCATTTACGTACCGGTTCTGGATGCTCGCAGGGATGATCTCTTTTCCGAAGTCGACGCTCTCCTGGTCCCCTTCGAGAATGTCGTGCAGCGCCGACCAGTTGAAGAGATAGATCCCCATCGATCCCAGCAGTGGCCTGCGCGCCGCCTGTTCGGGCGCAAGGCCCATCGCCGCCGTATCGACCACAAGGTCGTCCAGCTGGTCTGCCGGTGGCTTTTCGACAAAGTCGGTGATGCGCCCGTCGGCGTCGGTTTTGAGGATACCGAGTTCGGGGGCCTCTTCGCGGCTGACCGGCTGGACCGCTACGCTCACGTCGGCGCCGGACGCCTTATGCTCCTCGATAAACTCGGCGTAGTCCATGCGATAGAGGTGATCCCCGGAGAGGATCAGCACGAGATCCGAAGGCTCATCGGTCAGGTGGTGCTTGCACTGGCGCACCGCGTCCGCCGTGCCCTGGAACCAATCCCCGGAGTACTCGGTCTGCTCCGCGGCCAGGATTTCCACAAAGCCTCGGGAGAAGCTGTCAAACCGGTAGGCCCGCCCGACATGCTGATTCAAAGACGCGCTGTTGAACTGGGTCAGCACATAGATTTTGCGGATATCCGAATTGATGCAGTTGGAGATAGGAATGTCGATAAGTCGGTATTTGCCGGCCAGGGGAACCGCAGGCTTGCTGCGCTCCTTGGTGAGCGGATACAGCCGGGTTCCCCGTCCTCCGCCCAGAATGATCGCAGTCACCGACTTCGGCATCTCGGTTCTCCGTGCCAGAACGCCCGTTGGCTCAACCGAACAAGTACTTCCCCTGACGTAAGCGTTCTACCACAAATGCAGGCCGCAATGCAAGCCCTGCACGCCAATCGGCATCGGATTTCACGGAAACCGCAGATGGGATAACCGGAAGATAACGCCCGGGCAGGCCGGGCATGACAATTCTTCGGCCTTTCCACCAAGATTCCTCGTCAGGCAGAAAGGCGGGAGCCGCAGCGGACATCCCGAGAGCAAAACATCCACAGGTAAACCGCTGCGCTTCCCAATCTTTAGTGTCCGATAATATATATTATGTTGCGTTTTGAGGATTGATTCGCATGGATCACTAACTTGTTGAATTGGAATGCCTTAATACAGCTTCGCTGGTGGCAGATCGACATCGAAGAATCCTTCCACCCGCCACTTCTCCATCTCCTCGACGTTGAACAGGTCGTTGACGAGGTCGAGCTGGTTCTTGTAGGCGCGCAGCGAGTCGAACTTCCGGTTGAGCGACGCGTCGTCCAGATGAATAAGGTAGTCGCACAGGCGGAACTCCGGCCGGCCGATGCCCTCAAAGCCGCGCTGGATGATTGCCTTGAACGGCTTCTCGAGCGGGTCGACGCCGAGGACCGGGCAATGCAGGTGCCAGTAGATGGTGTAGCCGATCCAACCGGCCGCATAGTGGTCCGGGTTGAGGTCAATCTCCTGGGTACGGTCCTGCAGGACCATCAGGTCCGGAGCGATGTCCTTCACCAGTCGGATGGCCAGCGCCGTCACGCCCAGCATCGTCGAGTCGTGCCGCATCCCGTAATGATAATGGCTGAGTGCTGCGTCCGGATAATCGAGGAAATAGGTCGCATGGAACCCCAGAACCTGTTCCGCATCCCGGGCCTCCTGGCGACGGATCTCCGCCGTGCGCCGTCCGGCTTCCCGCAGCACGTCGGCATAGGCCTGAAGATCCGCATCGTCGCCACGGACAAAGAACCCCGGGTCTTCTTTGCCGCCAGCGGGCTTCACCAGCCCCTTGGCCAACCGGTCCAGGTCCACGGCGCCGGCGACCTCGCGCATCGCGGCTTCGCCAAAGCCCATCGACCCGTCGGTCAGGATCAGATGGTGCACCTCGCAGTTGTTCTCACGGGCAAATTTGCTGAGCACGCCGCAGAAGCTGAGCAGGTCGTCGTCATGCGCCGTCAGGATGACCACCTTCTTCGCTTCGTCCGGACGCTTGTCCGGGAACCACGCCTGCAGAAGGTCCTCTTCGCGGCTCGGCCGATAATTGTCCGCAAGCAGGCTGTCGAGTCGCCTCGACGGGATGGAACGCTGACGCCCCACCAGCCCCACGCCGGTGCGTTCCACCTCCGGGGCTGCCCGTCTCAGGTAATAGGACATACGACTGCTCATCGGTGTTCTCCTCGTCATGCGCCCCGCCGGGGCGTCGGATGGCGCTGCGTCGATACAAAAAGCGGCGGGCGGCCTCTGCAAGCCTGCCCGCCGCCGGAAACTCGATGCAGGACGGCCGCGCCCTGCCCTTACTTGCCCGGCGCCTCGTTGCCCACCTTGCGGGCGCGCACCGGGTGATCCAGGTCGATGCCGTTGGCGATGCCGATCTCGACCAGCAGGTTCCACCCCGCCGCCAACTGGATGTAGGGCTCGAAGTTCTTGCACGCCGGGACCTGGATGGTCGGGATCGGCAGCTTCTTCTGGCTGATGGCGATCAGCGTCACCCCGACCCCCTTCTCCAGGCATTCGCGGAACTTGGCGATCTCCTTCTCGAACGGGTCGATCCAGATCACCACCTCCGACTTCTCCATCACCTCTTCGATGCCGTGCACGCCGTAGGTGCCTTCCAGGAAGGCCGAGGGCTTGCGCGTGATCTCGTTCGTCTTGAGCGTCAATTCTTCGGCCACGCCGTTGTTCCGCCCGGCGAAGTAGATCCGCGTCGCCTTCGCCGCGGGCTTCACGACGGAGGCCGGCAGCTTGGCCTCCACCGCTTTCCGGAACGCGGTCGCCACGTTCGCCAGGCCCCGGCACTCGGTGCGCCGACCGGCCAGGCCGGCCACCATCGTGTGGTAGAAGAGGGCCTGTTCCACAACGCTCTTCGTGGCCGCGACCGCGTCCTCCTTGCCGCAGGAGAGGACGTGGGTGTCCCGGCAGTGCTTCTCCAGGAGGCTGTTCGCCGTCGCCGTAAGGCCGAAGAGGGCGCCATGGCGCTTGCGCTTCAGCTTGGCCATGAGCTCGGCGACCTCCCGGGTCTTGCCGCTGTTGGACGCGCCGAAGACGGCGAAGTCGTCGAGCATGTACTCCTGCGCCTGCCGGCCGCCTTCGGTGAAGACGGGGAAATGCATCCCCCACTGGAGCGCCTTCGCGATCGCGTTCTTGGCCGGGAAGATGCGGCTCGAGCCTTCGCCGGTCAGGAAAAGGCGTCCCGCGCTCTTCGCCGCGTTGGTGAACGGCGTCACCGCCTTGACGTCGAATTCCTGGATGATGCCCGGGGTCTCCAGCATCTCCTGGATGAGTGCGTACTTCGGGGACTTCACGTCGGACTTTCGCATGTCGTTGTTCTCCTTCGCTCCGGCGCGTGCGGCGCCGGGCGCCCTCAGGCCTTCGGGTCGAGCGTAACGTAGGCCGGCAGCGTGCCCACCAGCGGGCGGGCGTAGTCGAGAAACGCCTTCGTGACGCCCAGCCCGTTGCGCTTGATCATGCTCTTCGGCATCGCCTTCGCCCGAACGGCCACCTCGGCCAGTGGCGCGGTGCGGTAATCGATCCTGTACGTCTTGCCCCTTTTTCGCTGCATGCTCACCATGACGCCGGACTCTTCCCGCAGCGCCAGGCGCACCGCGGTCTGGCCGCAGGCGGTGGCCTCCCGGACATCCAGCGGGCTCGCGCGGTCGGCGGCGCACATCGGCAGGCTCTCGGTCACCTGGAACTCCCCCCGCCAGCCGAACGTGTCGGCGACGATCCGGTGGATCTGCATCGCCACCGACGCCCCGCCCATCGCCCCGAACTCCACGTTGGCGAAGCGGTCCTTCTGCTTCGAGGCGGAGACCGGGCTTCCGTCGGCGTGGGTCACGCCTTCGCCGCAGACGATGTAGACATGGCCGCAACGCTTTTCGACGCGTTCCACTTCCGCCAGGAAGGTCTTGCGGTCGAACGGCGCCTCCGGCAGGAGGACGATGTGCGGTGCGCTGTCCGGGGTGGTCTTGGCCAGCATCCCCGCCGCGGCCAGCCAGCCGGCCTCCCGGCCCACCGTCTGGTGCACGACGAAGCGGTCGACCTTCTGCATGTCGCGCGCGAGGAGTCCCGACTGCAGCACCGAGAGCGCCACGTACCGCGCCGCGCTGGGGTATCCCGGCGTGTGGTCGGTTCCGTAAAGGTCGTTGTCCACGGTCTTCGGAATCCCCACGCCCCGGAGCTCGTAGCCTTCCTTCGCGCAGAAGGCCTCGACCCGGTGGATGGTGTCCATCGTGTCGTTGCCGCCGATGAGGAAGAAGTACCGGATGTCGTGCTTTCGGAGCTGCTCCAGGATGACGGGGAAGTCCTCGTCCTGCACCTTGTGCCGGCAGCTGCCGAGGGCGGACGACGGCGTCGCGGCCAGCCCCTTCAGCACGTCGGGTTGCTGGCGATCGAGCGCGAACAGCTCCCCGCGCATGAACCCCTCGATCCCGCAGCGCATCCCGTAGACGCGCCCGATGGCGTTCTTCTTCATCGCTTCCTGCACGACGCCGGCGAGCGAGGCGTTGATCACCGATGTCGGTCCGCCGGACTGGCCCACCAGGGCGTTGCCGGTCAGGCGTTTGGGCATGGGTTGGTCCTCTCACGGCTGCGGATTGGGTTCTGGCGCTTCGCTACGCGGGTACAGTATAGACGACCGGTGGGCGGAGCGTCAAGGAAACGCTCTCCACCGCCGCCGGACGGCGCCGAACCGTCCTTGACCTGCCGCCCGAACGGCCCTATAACGGCTCGCGTGCATACGTATGCCGCCCCGCCCCAACCACCGGACGAGCTGGTGCTGCGGCTCATCGACAACGACGCCCGCGCGTGGCGAGAGGTCGTGGACCGCTATT
>CAZKKD010000065.1:0-13564 GCA_964553265.1 uncultured Planctomycetales bacterium
CGTGGTGATCGCGATCCTGAGCATTCTCGCGGCGCTCCTCATGCCGGCGCTGCAGGGAGCGCTGGATGCGGCGCGCGGGGTGCAGTGCGTCAACAACCTGCGCCAGCTCGGGGCGGCGATGGGATTGTACGCGACCGACTATGACGGGGTGATTCCGCCCCGTCGCGTTCCGCCCGGGAACAATCATACGCTCGACATGCACCTGGCTCTTTATCTCGGCGCGCCGGTGGAGATCGGCACGGCGCCGGCCGGCGTCGCCTTCGACCCCATCCATTGCCCGTTCGATCCGCTGCTGTGGGGCGGCAACCGCTACCGGCGCAGCTACTTCTTCAACATGGGCCAGGCCAGGCGCTTCGACGGCACGCAGTGGGAGAGCGGCCTCTGGGCGGACTGCAGCGAACCGGTCCGCCTGGAGAACGTCTACGATCGTCACGAGAAGCCGGTCCGCCAGGTGATCATGGGCGACTTCTTCCGCATGGACACCTCGGCCGCGTCCATCACGGTGCGCTTCGGCAATTACAACATCACCCACGGCTCCAACCGGTTCTGGGTCAAGCCCACCGCGGGGGGCGACAACTGGCCGCACCCGGATTGCTCCATGAGCGTGCTCTGGAGCGACTTCGGCGTCAGTCGCCTGCCCGCCAACGAAGCCACCGATCAGCAGATCGCGAAGTACGAGTACGCCCACTGGAAGCTGCGATGATCCCGGAAGGAGCATTTCGCATGCACGCTCGGAAGCTGAACCCCCATCCCCCTGCTTCTTCGCGAACCGGCCGCGGATGCGGCCGGGGCGGTTTCACTCTCGTCGAGCTTCTTGTGGTGATCGCGATCATCAGCATCCTGGCGGCGTTGCTCCTGCCCGCTTTGGAGAACGCACTCCACCGCGCGCAGATCCTGCAGTGCACCAACAACCAGAAGATGCTGCACCAGGTCCTCGTGTTCTACGCGAACGACAGCGGCAACTTTCCCGCCAACGGCGCCCTCGATTACACCACCATCGTCGCCCTCACCGGCCAGAGCGGAAAGCGCGACGGCGTCGCCGGCAAAGCCTGGCTCCACCCCACCAACGAGGCGGCCGGCTTTACCTCCTGGTTCGACAAGGTCCTTGACGGCGGTTACGTCGCCGACGAGGAGAAACCCGTCGAACTGCTGGACCCCTCGCCCATGATCTTCCACAAGTCCAAGACCAACCGCGACGTCGAGATCGACGGGACCAAGTATGGCGCCTACCAGTACCACGGCCCCGGTACGCAGTGCCACTTCGCTTACGCCCAGGCGTGGTCGTTCGGGGTGAACCGCGACAACTACGGCCCGCCCGCGAATTTCGCCAGCCTGAAGCCCTGCGTGATCCCGAAGGATCGGTGCAACCCTGGCGGCACCGGGCCGCACTGGAGCGGCCCCGTCCTCGGCCGGGACACGAGCGAACAGGTCCTCGCCTGCTGTCCGTGCTATGTGGAGCAGCATGCGACGAGCCTCCTTTACGATCCGCACATGAACTATCTGCCCCGGGTGCGCTACCGGGTGACCGGCGAACAGTGGAAGCACCCGGAGCTGAGCAAGAAAGCGATCAACCGCCTCTACGCCGACGGGCATGTGCAGTTCGTCGGTGATGCCGGTACGCATCCCTGATCCTGTGCGCGGAGAGTCCGATGAACACTTTCAGCCTTGATGCATTGCGGCCGCGGCGCGCGGCCGGGACGGCGGGCCGCGACGGCTTCACCCTGATCGAGCTTCTCGTGGTGATCGCCATCATCAGCATCCTGGCGGGGCTGCTCCTGCCGGCGCTGGAGGGGGCGCTGTCCGCGGCGCGGCTCATGAGCTGCGCCAACCGGCAGCGGCAGGTGGGCCTGGGGCTCACCCAGTACGGGCTTGAGGGGGCCGGGACCACCGTCCCCTTTTACCCCAACAGCTTCGGCGGCTACTGCAGCGCCATCTCGAAGAACGTGGGCGGCGCCGACATCGCGGTCAACAGCGTGGTCGGCCGCTGGCGCGACGGCAACGCCCCCGACGGGGTGGACGCGACAGGCATGCGCGGGCTCGGGTTCCTCTACTTCGCTTACTGCGACCTTCCCTATGGGGACATGACCACGGCCAACGTCCCCGAGGGCGCGTACGTCAACGACTGGCAGCTCTTCTACTGCGCGGGCAGCCCGCTCTGGGCGGACGACTACTTCATGATGACCGGCGGGCCGTGGGACCGGCGGCAGATCGGCTACACCTACCGCAACCCCGAGCGCGGCATCGGCGGGCGGGGCGGGCTCGGACACATCCAGCCCGACAAGCTCTTCGCCGAGGGCGTGGTGGTCTGCTACGACAATGTCGGGCCCGCCAACAGGTACAGCTGGGGCCGTGCGCACGCCGCCCCCGACCAGGGCAACGCCCTCTGGTACGACGGCCACGTCACCCAGTGGACCATGCCGGCCGAGGCCTACGCCAGCGGCTGGCTCACCAACATCCCCGGCCGCGACTACGCCTACCCCCAGGGCAACGCCTTCGTCACCGCCCTCGAGGCCGCCGCCGCCGAATAGCCGCACACACCGGGAACGCCGATGCTGTCCGATTCGGTTGCCCAGCGTATCCCTTGGCTCTGACCGAGTCCTTTCTTGCTGTATGGATTTGCAGCGGGGACCCGAACCGTTGACACGTTTCGAGGCAGTGGGTACGATTGGATAGGAAGTCTGAGCTGCGCAGGTGGACGCAGGAGAGGGAATCGATCGGCGTCCCGAGCCGCAGCGTTTCACGTGACAGGGCGGTCTTGGAGGCGGACGATGATGGCCAATGATTTTCTGGGCATTACGACGTGTGACGAATGTCGAACACGAATCAAACTTCGGGAAAAGCATGCGAGCCTTGAAGGGAAGACGGTTCGCTGCCCGAAATGTCATTCCCTGTTTTCCTGTTCGATAACACATCCGACGGAAACAGAGCTGGCTGCTATTCAAAACGAAGAGGAAGAAGAGAAGCAGGAACGTAGGAAACGACGGACGAAGTCGGAAATCCGTGATGAATGGATCGACACCGTGAGGGAAGGCCTTCGCAGCATGCACGGACGCCTCTCCAGCGTCGCGAACGCCGAACGCTCCTCAGAAGAAGAGGTCCGTCGATGGTGTGTCGATGCGCTTCGTGCTGCATTGGGCTATTCGGATGAGCAGATTGATACCGAAACGCGTGTACTCAACAAGCGCGTCGACATCGTACTGAAGAAGGACGGAAAGGTCTTTCTGGTCATTGAATGCAAGAACATCCGCTCCCCTTTGCGGTGCAATGTGCGCGACCAGGCGGCTCATTATGCCCTTGCACTTTCAGCGGATTGGGCGGCCGTTACGAATGGGCAGGTCTGGAAGCTTTACCGGGTGCTGCCACAGCAGGGCGTTGACCCGAAGTTGATCGAGATCTTTGACGTTTCGCTGCTGGATGAGGACGGAGTGAGCGATGCCGATGCAGAGATGCTGTATCTTCTCACGGCGCGTGCGGTCAACAGCGGGGATTTGGAACGCATGTATCACCAGGTGGCTGCAACGTCGCGGCGACGACTCCTTCGAGCACTGCAGGCGGAGCGCGTCGTGAAGGCTTTGCGTATTCAGCTTGTCGATGCGTACTGCGAGGAGTCCGGGCACAAAGTCAATCTGGATGACGACCAAACTGCAACCTTGCTGGAGGAAGCTTTCGAGCCGCTTGAGTTGCCCGGCTAGCCAACCGCCCTGCGGATCCCCTGACTCCGGCCGGGCCTGTTGCCCGTCGCGCGGGTACTCTGTAGCCCCGGGGGCGAATCTCTCCTTTGATCGGCCCGCAACACGGGTTGGCAGGCCACTCGTGCCGCTGTTCTGTTCTGTCGCGGTCCATCTGCGTGCATCCGCGTTTTGCCGTTCCCTTGCCCCTTTCCGGCCCTCACAGCACACTCGTTGCCGCCTCCATCGGCGTCTGCCCACTTGATTGAGTGCTCTGCGGTTGTTCAGGTCGCACGGTGCTTTGCCGACGGTGAACGCACCCTCACGGGGCGGAGGCCCCTTTCCTGCTTTGGCGTGTGCGTAGACCGCGGTGGGCGCATCGCCCGCATCCGCTTCCCCCCCTTGCCGACAGGCCTCGCGCTTTTTTCGCAATTTCGCGAAAAGGCGCTTGACGCAGAAGATATACGATGATATATCGTGGGATATCAATCGGCGGCGGGGTCTGCCGGCCGGCGTGGAGGAAGGGGAGCACAGCGCATGGGTGTCCTGTACGAGCGGGTGGCCGGGGAGTTGCGCGAGCGCATCCAGCAGGGGCGGTTGCGGCCGGGGCAGCGGCTGGTGCGGCGGACGCTGGCGCGCGAGCTGAACGTCAGCCCCATCCCCGTCATCGAGGCCCTGCACAAGCTGGAGCAGGAGGGCCTGGTCGAGCACCAGCCCAACGTCGGCGCGCGGGTGCGGCCGCTCACGATGGAGCAGCTCCTGGACGACCTCGTCCTGCGCGAAGCCATCGAAAGCCAGGTGGCGCGCCTTCTGGTCAACCGGCTCGGCCCCGAACCGCTGGGCGACCTCCGCCGGCGCGCCGAAGCGCTCGACGCGGCGATGCAGACGGGGCGCGACGCCGACGGCACGGGCACGCACGGGCATGCCGACTTTCACATCGAACTCGCCCGCCTGACCGGCCGGCGGGTCCTGGTCCAGGAGGGGCGGCGACTCTGGTCGCGCCGCTTCATGCAGTTCGCCTGGGTAAGTGCCACGCGCGTGAACGCCGTCCCGCCCGACTGGCACCGGCGGCTGGTGGACGCCATCGCGGGGGGCGACGTGGCCGCGGCTGACGAAGCGGCCCGCCACCACGTCCGCCGCGCGCCCGACGAGGCCGAGCAGGTCCTCGCCGGCTGGCGCGCCGCGCTGGACGCACTCGACGCGCAGGAGCGGGCCGCGGAGGGGCAGGCATGAGCACCGGACCGCGGTACATGATCCGCAGCGACATCGAGGGGGTGAGCGGCGTGGTGGCCTATGCGCAGGCCGAGCCGGGCGCGCCGGAGTACGCGTTCGGGCAGCGCATGTTCCGGGCCGACCTCTGCGCGTGCATCGACGGGCTGCAGGCCGGCGGCGCCGCGGAGATCGTCGTCTACGACGAGCATTGCGCCGGACGCAACATCGACCCCGCCTGGCTCCCCGACGGCGTCACGTTCATCGCGGGCAAGCCCCCGTACCGGGCCGACTGGGCGGGAGGGCTGGACGCGAGCTTCGACGGGCTGGTCCTGCTGGGCTTCCATGCAAAGGCGGATACGCCGGGCGGGCTGCTGGCGCACAGTTACGAGCAGGAGATCGCCGAGCTGGTGCTGGGCGGGCAGTCGGTGGGCGAGATCGGGATGGAAACCGCTATCGCGGGGGACTGGGGCGTGCCGCTGGTGCTGGTGACGGCAGATTCTGCCGGTTGCCGCGAGGCCGAGGCGCTCGTGCCCGGCGCGGCGTGCGTCGCGGTCAAGGACGCGCTGGGGCCGGGTGGCGCACGGTGCCACCCGCTCGAAACCACCCGCCGACGCATCCACGACGCCGCGCGCACCGTCGCGTGCGCCCCCCCGCCGACCGCGCCGTGGCGCTGCGGCCCCGGGGTGGAGCTCGTCGTCCGGCTGCGTCCGGGACCCTACGCCGACGCGGTGCGGCGCGCGTATGCCGCGGACTGCAACGGCGACGGCGCCCTCGTGATCCGGGCCGAGACCGCCACCGGCGCGTGGGCGGACTACTGGGCGCGGAAGCTGCACTGCCAGCAACTTGCGGCGGAGGAGAACGCATGAACGCGCCGCTCTCGCGCTACGCCCGGCTCGGGCTGGTGCATCACATGCTCTATCCGGACTGCGGCGAGCATCCGCAGGCGCATGTCGAGACGCTGAAGGCACTTGCGCATCGCACCGACATCGAGACGTTCGATTGCTGCGTGCCGTTCGACGCCGCCGCGGAGGCCGAACTCGCGCCCGCGCTCCGTGCGTGCGGCAAGGAAGAAGTGACGTTTGCGACGCACTTCTTCCCGGCGCGCAAGTTGTGGTTTTCCAGCCCGTTACGGACCGAGCAGGCGCAGATCCGGATGCTCATCCGCGAACTTGTCCGCCAGGCGGCGGCCATCGGGGCGATCGGCTTCATCTTTCCGTCAGGAGGCCCCCCGCCGGACCAGGCCACGCCGGAGGAGTTCGCCGCGTTTGCCGGCTTCTGCCGGTGGCTCTGCGGCGTCCTCGGGGAACACGGCATGACGGCCTTGCTGGAACCATTCGACACAACCATCGACAAGTGCTTTCTTTACGGCTCGACAACGTCGTGCGTCGAACTGATCGAGTCGCTCCGCCCGGAGATCGATAACCTGCGGATTGAGCTGGACGTTGCGCATCTGCCGCTCATGGGCGAGCGCTTCGGCGACGCGATCCGCACGGTGGCGCCGGTGCTGGAGCGGGTGCACCTGGGCAACTGCGTGCTGCAGGACCGCGATGACCCGCGCTACGGCGACACGCACCCGCCGGTGGGCTATCCAGGCGGCGAGATCGATGTGCCGGAGCTGGCGGAGATCCTGGCATGCCTGCGCGAGGTGGGCTTTCTGCACCCGGACCGGCGCGGCTGCCTGCTCCTGGAGATGACGCCCTGGCCGGGCCGGAGCGTGGAAGAAACCATCCGGGACGCCTGGGCGCGGCTGGAAGACGCCTGGAAACGTTCGTGACGGAAGGAGCGCACGATGGAGTTGCATCTGCCGGACCTGGCGGTACCGGATCGGGTGAGCCTGAACACCCATCTCCCGGCCGGTGAGCGCCTGACCTGCGCGGATCGGAACGGACCGGTCCGGGTGGCAATCTCTGCGTACGACCTCCTCCTCAAGCCGAGCAACACCCGCGGCAGCAACCATGGCGGCTGGGCCTTCGCTTTCTCCGCCACCGCTCCGTGCGGTTCGCCCCCCCATCCCCAGGCCATCTGATCGGCCCATCCCGCCTGCCCCCGCTGCGTCGGGGACTGCAAGGAGTCCACGCATGTCTGCCAACATCTTTCGGCGCGCCCTCCTGGAGCGGCAGCCCACCTTCGGCACCTGGATGCAGGTGGGGCATCCCGCCGTTGCGGAGATCCTGGCGCGCGCCGGATTTGCCTGGATCGGCATCGACCAGGAGCACACCGACATCGACAACGCCGGGTTCGCCGCGCTGGCGCGCGCGCTCAGCGGATCGGGCGTCGTGCCGCTGGCGCGCGTGCGGGAGAACGACACGCTCGCCATCCGCCAGGTGCTGGACCTCGGCGCCGGCGGCGTGATCGTGCCGCTGGTCCACACGGCGGACGATGCCGAACGCGCGGTGCGCGCCGCGAAGTATCCGCCCCGCGGGGTGCGCGGGTATTGCTTCTCGCTCATGAACGCCTGGGGCGCCGACTTCGACGCCTATGCCGCCGCCGCCAACGAGGAGACCGCGGTCGTGGTGATGATCGAATCGAAGGAAGGGGTGGCGAACATCGACGCCATCCTCGCGGTCGACGGGGTCGACGGCGTCCTGATCGGTCCCTACGACCTGAGCGGCTCGTACGGCGTGCCGGGCCAGACCGGGCACGCGGAGGTGGCGGCGGGTTGCCGACGGGTCCGCGAGGCCTGCGCCGCGGCGGGGAAGGCGGCGGGTCTGCACGTGGTGAAGCCGGACGCGGACGCGGTCGACCGTGCGCTGGCGGAGGGCTACACATTTCTCGTGCTGGGCGTGGACATCGTCTTCCTGGCGGAAGGCGCACGCCGCAGCCGCGCGCTGGCAGAGAAGGGGGGTGCGTGACGAGAGAGAGTGGCTGTGCCGTGTGACTCCGGAAGCACCGTACGCGAAGGGTGGCAACACAAACGAAGCGGGGAGAACGGCAATGAACGACGGCTGGAAAGAGACGCTCTCCGAAGCTGTCGACGTTCTGGTGGTTGGCGGCGGCACCGCGGGTACGGCAGCGGCGATCCAGGCGGGCCGGGCCGGCGCGTCGACCGCGCTGGTGGAGATGAGCGGGCAGCTTGGCGGGACCATGACCAACGGGGGCGTGAACTTCCCCGGCTACTTCCACGCCTGGGGCGAACTCCAGGTCGGCGGCATCGGCTGGGAACTGGTCAAGGAGACGAAGGAACTCGCCGGCGAAGCGCTGCCGCCGGTGCGGAATGCGGAAGCGCAACGGCCGGGCAACTACATTCCCTTCAACATGGGCCTCTACGCGGCGCTGGCCGAGGAGAAGGCGGTCGAGGCCGGCGTCGCGCTCCACTACCACGAGATCGTCACCGGCGTCGAACGCGTGGGCGATGCGTGGCGGGTCCGCTCTGTCGGCAAGAACGTGGAGCGCACAATCGACGCCCGGGAACTCATCGACTGCACGGGCGACGCCGACCTGGTCGGCATGCTGGGCCTGGCGCGCGAGCGGGGAGAGGTGCGGCAGCCCGGCACGCTGGAGTTCCTCCTCGGCGGCATCGATCCGGCGGATTTTGACGCCGAACAGGTGGACAAGGCATTCGCGCAGGCGGTGAAGGAGGGGCGGCTGCTGCCCGGCGATTATTCCGGCATGGACGCGCGGTCGTTCCTGTTCTTCCTGCACGAGCGGGGCCGGAACCAGTCGCACGTGCCGGGGGCGGACGGCTCGACGGCTGCGCGGCAGTCGGACGCGAACACGCGCGGACGCCAGGCATTCCTGCGGCTCTTCCGCTTTGTCCGCACGCTGCCGGGCGGCGAGAACGTGACGCTGGAACGGATGAGCCCGATGACCGCCATCCGCGAGACGCACCGGATCGTGGGCGAGGGCCGGGTGACGGTCGACGAGTACGTGGCCGGGCGCTGCTTCCCGGACGCGATTGCGTACACCGCGTTTTTCGTCGATCTGCATACCGACGAAGGCGGGACCAAGCAGTTCCTCGAGCCGGGGACGCTCCCGACCATTCCGTTCGGCGCGCTCGTCCCCCGGGGCAGCCGCCATCTCCTGGTGGCCGGGCGCACCGTCTCCAGCGACCGCGGCGCCAACGCCGGCATGCGCGAGCAGCCCTTCTGCATGGCGATGGGGCAGGCCGCCGGTGCGGCCGCGGCGCTGGCGACGCAGAAGGGCATCGCCTCGCGCGATGTGGATCCGGATGCCCTTCGCGCCTTGCTGAAAGCGCATGGCGCCATTGTCCCCGAGACCACCTGAATGCACAGGGAGAACGCTGTGAAAGCGCCTTACAGACTGCTCTACAACAACGACACGACCAATACGGCGGGCATTGTCAGCCCCTGGCACGAGGAAGGAGAGCCCTTCCGCGAGGAACTGCTCGTCGCTTCCATTGCGGAAGTGGCCGGCGCCGGGGTGGACGCCTACATGCTGAGCCCCGGCATGGGCTGGGTGCCGTGGTGGCAGAGCCAGGTGGATCCCGGCTTCTACGACTGGTGGCGGGAGCGCACGGGCCTGGAGGTGGAAGGCTGGGGCAATCCGCCCAACGGGTACGACCGCTATGTCGCCGACGGCGGGGACATGGTGCAGGTGCTGGTCGACACCTGCCGCCGGCACGACATGGCGCCCTTTGTCAGCCTGCGGATGAACGACGTCCACCACCAGGAGCACTATGATCGCAAAAGCCAGCGTTCGCTGGTCTCCTGCCGCCTGTACGCGGAGCACCCCGAGTGGCACCTCGACCGGGACCACCCGCAGCGCGAGGGGTACGACAAGCGGCGGGGCATGAACTGGGCGATCCCCGAGGTCCGCGAATACAAGCTGGCCCTGCTTCGCGAACTGGCGTCGAAGTACGAGCTCGCGGGGCTGGAGCTGGACTTTCTCCGCGACGAAACGCTCTTTCGCGACGAGGTCCCCATGGAGGAGCGCGTCGCCATCATCACCGATTTCGTCTCCCGGGTCCGCCAGGCGCTCGACGCCGGGGCGCAGCCGGGCCGGCATCTCTGCGTGCGGATTCCGCTGGCGTCCGGGAGCCACGCCGCCGTCGGGCTGGACGCGGCCAGGCTGGCCGCCGCCGGGGTGGACATGTTCAACCTTTCGGGGTGGTACCACACGACCCAGGGCTTCGACATCACCGAAGTGCGCCGGCAGGCTCCGGACGCCGCGGTCTACGTGGAGCTCACCCACTCGACCGGCTTTCACCCGCACTTTCTCGGGCATCAGAACTATGGCACCAACGGCGACCCGCGCACCAGCGATCACCAGTACTATACGACCGCCGAGCAGGCCCACGCGCAGGGCGCGGACGGCCTGAGCCTCTTCAACTTCGTCTACTATCGCATGGGCCACCAGTACGACATCCCGGTCATGGAGCCGCCCTTTCACGTTCTGCCGAAGCTGAACGATGTCGCCTTTCTGCAACGCCAGGAGAAGTACTACATGCTTGCCGGGACCTACTACCACCGGCAGCTGCCCCGCCGCCTGGCGCGCGGGGAACAGGCTTCGTTCCGGATGCAGATGCTGGCGCCCCGCGGGTCCGGGTCCGAAGGCGCGGACGGACGGCTTCGGCTCCACCTGCGCGAGCCCCATGCCGACCCCGGTTCGTTGACGGTGGCCGTAAACGGGCAGAAGCTGACGCCCTCGGACGATGTGAGCCGCTTTCATGGCAACCCCTTCGACCGGATGATCAGCCCGCTCGCCAACCGGGCCGCCTACGGCCTGCCGATCAATCGGTGCCGGGAGGGGGACAACGAGATCACGGTCGACGCGGGGCGCGGCGAGATGGAGGTCGTGTACCTGGACGCTTCGCTTCCCGCTTGACGCAGCGTCTGGCCGGCCGGTCCGCGCGCGTCCGCCGATGGACGGCGCGACGACAACGGACCCCGGCGGACCGGTCCCCGAAAGGAAGGCGTGCACGCATGAAGGAGTTGACGAGCCGCGAACGCATCGGGCGGCTGTTTGCGCACCAGGATGCGGATCGCGTTGCGATCTGGGAGGCGGCCTGGGGGTCGACCCTGGCGCGCTGGCGTGCCGAGGGGATGGACGGCGATCCGGTCGACGCGTTCGGTATGGACCGGATCGTGTTGCTGTACGACCTCGACACCTCGCCGCGGCTGCCGGAAGAGACGCTGGAGGAGACCGACGAGCAGCGGACCTACCGGAGCAACTGGGGGACGACGCTCCGGAACTGGAAGCGCCGCGAATCCGTCCCCGAGTTTGTCGCGCCCGCCATGCGCGGTCCGGACGACTGGCCCGCGATCCGCGACCGGTTGCAGCCGGACGATGCGCGCATCCCCTGGGCCCGCCTCAAGGCCGAATGGCCACGCTGGCGCGAGGCGGGCGCGTGGATCATGTTCAGCGGCTGGTTCGGCTTTGACGTGACGCACAGCAAGGTCCTCGGCACTGAGGAGAGCCTGGTCGCGCTCCTGGAAGACCCGGCGTGGCTGGTGGAGGTTTGGCAGGCGCAGCTCGACCTCAACCTGGCGCTTCTCGACCGCGTCTGGGAGGCGGGCTACACATTCGATGCCATCCGCTGGCCGGACGACATGGGGTACAAGCACGCGCAGTTCTTCTCGCTCGACACCTACCGGGAGCTCCTGAAGCCCATCCACCGGCAGGCGATCACGTGGGCCCACGGGAAGGGGATCCCGGCCTACCTGCACTCCTGCGGCGACGTTCACCCGTTCGTGCCGGATCTCGTCGGGATGGGCCTGGATGCGCTCAATCCGCTGGAGGTGAAGGCGGGCATGGATCCGCTCGCGGTCAAGGCCGAGTTCGGCGATCGGCTGCTGCTGCACGGGGGCTTCAACGCGCTCGACTGGGACGACATCGATGCCATGCTGGCCGCGGTGGAAACCCGGCTGCCGGTGCTCATGGCGGGGGGCGGGTACATCTTCGCGACCGACCACAGCACGCCCTCCAACGTGAGCAGCGAAGCGTTCCGCACCGTGATCGAGAAGGTCAAACAGATCGGAACCTACTGAACCGGACGAAAGGACGAACCGAGATGAACGCGAACGCAAACGCAGCCGGATACGCCGGCGGGATCCGCGAGGTTGACGTGGTGGTGGCCGGCGGCGGGCTGGCGGGGGTCTGCGCCGCGGCCGCGGCGGCGCGGGCGGGGGCGCGGACGCTGCTGGTGGAGCAGGCGCCGTACGCCGGCGGCATCGCGACCGCCAGCCTGGAGCCCAGCATCTGCAACTACTTCAAGAACCGCAAGGGCGACTTCGTCCTCCAGGGCACGCCGCTGGAGCTGGTGGAGCGCCTGGCGGCAAAGGGAGCCGCCCCGACGGAGTGGGCCCGCCACCGCGGGCACATCATCTTCGACATCGAACTGGGCAAGCTGGCGATGGACGAGCTGCTGGAGGACGCTGGCGTGCAGATCCACTACAGCAGCGTGGTGGCCGACGCCGCGGTGCGGGACGGCCGCATCGAAGACATCGTGGTGGCGAACCGGTCGGGCCTGCAGCGCGTGCGGGCCGGCTGCTATGTGGACGCCACGGGCGACAACGATCTCGCCACCCATGCCGGCGTGCCGCAGCGGACCACGCGCTTCCCGCACAGCGTTGTCTTCCGGCTCGGGAACGTGGACGTCGACCGCTTCGTCGAGTACATCCGCGAACACCCGGACGAGCACTTCACCGACAGCGACATCGGACAGACCCACGAGGAAGCGCTGCGGATGTACGACGAGACGGGGCGCTATCTCTGGCACCACTTCGCGGCGAAGAAGATGCGCCTCGTGCAGGACGCGGTCGAGGCGGGCGCCTATACGGAGCGCTGGGGGCGCTTCTTCCACATGGACGCGTTTCAGATGCACGGCATCCGCGAGAACCGCACGCTC
The DNA here is from genome assembly GCA_964553265.1 of uncultured Planctomycetales bacterium. Classification (GTDB taxonomy): domain Bacteria; phylum Planctomycetota; class SZUA-567; order SZUA-567; family JAFGNG01; genus CAZKKD01. The sequence continues at coordinate 12,688 of CAZKKD010000065.1, forward strand.
ATCGTCAACACCGGCATGTTCGATCTCGAGGTCCCGGACGGGGACACGCTGAGCGACGTGCTGCGGGAGGGGCGGAAGCTGGCGTTCCACGTCGCGGACTTCGTTCGCCAGCGCTTTCCGGGATGCGAAGAGAGCTTTGTGCTGGCCACGCCGGACGCGCCGGGACTCCGGCGGACCCGGTGGATCGAGTGCGAGTACGTGATGACGCGCGAGGAATACGATTCCGGACCGAGCTATCCGGACGCGGTCGGGCGCGGCGTGGTGATGTCGCCGCAGCCGATGCAGCCGACGGACAAGACCTTCGACATTCCGCTGCGCTGCCTCCTGCCGAAGGGGATCGAAAACCTGGTCATCGGCAGCGGGCGGGGTGCGTCCTGCGACCCGGCGGAGCTCTTGCGGGTGATGCCGATCACGATGGCCATCGGCCAGGGCGCGGGGGCGGCTGCCGCCCTGGCGGGTCGGAGTGGGGACGCCGTGGCGGAGGTGGACATCGCGTCCGTTCAGGATGCGCTTCGCCGGCAGGACGTTGCCCTGGGAGGCGGCGCGGAGGCAGAGGCATGAGCGCCCCGCCCAACATTCTCTTCCTCTTCAGCGATCAGCACAACCCGCGCTTCCTGGGGCATGCGGGGCACCCGTTTGTGCGGACGCCGCACCTGGACCGCCTGGCGGCCGAGGGGACGCGGTTCTCCAGCGCGTACACGCCGAATCCGATCTGCGTCCCGGCGCGGTACGACATGCTGGCGGGCCGCTACTCGCGCGACACGCTGGTGTACCACAACAACCAGGTTCCGCCGGAAGACCCGCCGAGCTTCCCCTGCCTCCCCTCCCACGCGCGCTGGCGCTCCGCGCCCCTCCCCACGCCTCCCTTCACCGGGGC
>CAZKKD010000066.1:0-13409 GCA_964553265.1 uncultured Planctomycetales bacterium
CGACCAGCACGAGCACGGTCGCCTGGTCATCAACATCACGAAGGACGGCGATTTCTTCATCCAGCGCACCAAGCACAACAAGCAGGAGATCATGCGCCAGCTCGAACTCGAGAAGGCGATGAGCTGGGACCGCGAGCAGCAGTTGCCGACGCGGGCCATTCTCGTGCGCGTCGACGAGAAGACCCCGTGGTACCACGTCTACGAGCTCATGAAGCTCTGCATGGAAAAGAAGCTCTGGAAGATCGCCTTCGCCACCAAGGACCTGACCCGCACGATGTAACCGCGGGCGAACCGGCCGCCGGCCGGTCCGTTGCAGGGAGGGACGCAACCGATGCCGCAGATCAAGTCAAAGATCGAAGAAGAAGCGGAAGGCTGTTTCACGTCCATGATTGACGTGGTCTTTCTGCTCCTCATCTTCTTCATCCTCCAGCCGTTCAAAGAGCCGGACATGCGGATGCTCGCCTACCTGCCGAAGGACGTCGGCGGCGGGTCGTCGGCGGCGGACATCAAGCCCACCATCCAGCTCATCATCGCCGGCAAGGGCGACGGGGTCCAGTTCATGGTCAACGACGCGGCCTGCCGCGGCGGGTACCTGGCCGCACGCATCCAGCAGATTTCCGGCGGCGACCTGGAGACGCCGGTCGCCATCAAGCCGCACCCGGAGGTGAATTTTCAGCACATCATGACGGCGCTCGACCAGTGCGCCATTGCCAAGATGCAGAACGTCACCTTCGCCGTCCAGTGGTGACGCGGGGCGGTTGCGACCGCCCCCGCCGACGCAAGACGCCGTATTCCGCCGCCCCCGGCCCTTCCGCCGGGGGCGGTTTTCGTTGGACGGGACCGAGGCGGGGGTGAACCGCCGCGGGGGGCGTGACGTTTGTACAGGTGGACAGACTGCCCCGCGTACGAAGGAGACCGCCATGGCCCGCCGCTCCGTGGTCCGCCCCGACGAGCTCTCCGCCGGCGAAGAGATGGACATGACGCCGATGATCGACGTCACGTTCCTGCTCATCATCTTCTTCCTCATCGTGACCGAACTGAACGACGAGGCGAAGCGGAACCTCGACCTCCCCGACGCGGTCGAGTCGCGCGAGGATGTCTACGAGGACGGGCGGCTGGTGATCAACATCATGCAGGAGGGCGCCATCTTCATCCAGCACCTGGAGTACGACCACGAGCAGCTGGCCCGGGAGCTGGAGCTGGAGCGCCGGGCGAGCACCGGCCGGAAGGATTCCCTCCCCGACCGCGCCATCCTTCTGCGCGTGGACCAGAACACCCCGTGGGAACACGTCTACGGGGTGATGCACCTCTGCATGCAGAAGCAGCTCTGGAAGATCGCCTTTGCGACGCGGCAGCGTCCCCCGGCAGGGCAGGCGCCGCGACGCGGCGGGCGGGCAGAGGAGGAGGGCTGACCATGGCGCGCATTCGGACCCGGATTGAAGAGGAGCCGCGGGGCGGGTTGACGACGATGATCGATATCGTCTTTCTTCTCCTGATCTTTTTTCTGATTCTGCCGTTCAAGGACCAGGACCGGCGGTTTCCTTCGCCGCTGCCGAAGGATGGCCCCGGGCCCGCCGAGGCCCGCGCGCAGGAGCCGCTGCCGACGGTGCGCGTTTCGATCCGCGGCACCCCCGGCGGGGGCGTGCGGTACGAGGTGGAGCGGCGGACGGTGCCGGCGGGCGAGCTGGGCGTGGCGGTCCTCGCGGCGGGGGGAGGGGACAAGCAGACGCCCGTGGTGCTGGCGCCGGATGCGGGGGTCCGATTTGCGCACGTCATGCGCGCGCTCGACCAGTGCGCCATCGTGCAGATGCGGAACGTTACCTTCCCCGCACTGCCATAAGCGCGATCTTCGCCAGCGTCGAACATGCACGCGGGGGAGCCACAAGCGGCAATCGTGCTTTCCGGATTGACTTTTGCGTGCGCTCTGTTACGCTCCCGCCTGGTGACGGCTGGGGGATAACGGAGTGGCGGAGATGTCGAGTCTCTATGTCGGTTCCGGCAATGCGCTTCAGGCGCTGCAGCCGGTTTCGCTGGATGAAGAAGCGCTGCAGGAGATCAAGCTCCGCAGCAAAATCCAGCCGCATTTCCTCGGCGAGCCGCTGGTTGTCATCGGCGAGTCCGAAGACTTTCCACAAATCAGCCGAAGCGGCGTACACCCCACCCTCCTGGCCCTGGATACGCGCGGCCAGGTGGTGACGGTGGAGCTGAAGCTGGGCGTGGCCCGCGCGGCGCAGCCGCTCATGGCGCTGCGGTATGCCAGCTATGTTGCGCAGCTCTCGGCGGAGGAGCTGGGCAAGATTGCGCACGCCTTCGTCAACCGTCCCGCCAACATCGGCATCCTGCGCGCCTGGCAGGAGGCCAATGTGGAGATGAGCGACGAGGCGGTGGAGCTGACCAGCCTCCTGGCCACGACCTTCGAGCGCGATGCCGAAGATTTTGCCGATGTCATCAACCGTTCGCAGCGGCTCATCATCGCGGCGGAAGGCTTCGAGTCCCGCATGGTGGAGCTCATCGCCTGGCTGGCCGCCAACGGCGCGGACGTCCGCGGGCTGCAGTACCGGAAGTTCATGGTCGGCGGGCAGGAGATCTACTTCGCCGAGCAGGTGGTCCCGCGCATCGATCCGGCGGTGGACGCGAGCCGTGAGCATACCGGCAGCGCGCCGGAAGCGGAGGAGCCCTGGCGGGTGCGCGGGCTGCCGTACTACATCGACCGCCTGGTGCCGGCGGTGGGAAGTCAGTTGGAGTTCCTGTTGACGCTGATCCGCCCGCACACCTTCAGCATCGACTGGTCGCACAAGTACTACTTCCTGGTGCGGGGCGCGCGCCGCAATTTGCGCGTGCGGGTCTACCACCGCAACCGGCTGGATATCGGTTTCTTCAACGCCACGGTGGAGGCGGCGTCCGATTTCCTGGCGCGGTACAACCTGGGGCATTTCGAGCCCGCGGTCCTGGGGGGGTACGAGAAGAGCCCCTTTGTCAGTACGAGCTCCGACACCGAGTTCGACGACCGCTGGCGGGCCGCCCTGGGCGACTGGTTGAGCGGCGCCGAAGCGGGGGCCACCCGGCCGGAAGTTTCGGCCCCGGACCGTCGGGTGGTGCGTTAGCGGTAGCGTGCAGTCTGTCCGGAACGACAAGCATCCGAAGTGGAGAACGCCATGTCCAGCAGCACCCTGCGCCGCATCGACGATCAGTTGAGCGAACTCGATCCCCAGAGCATGCGCCACCGCGTTCTGGTGGCCCTGCGCCGGTTCCGCGCCAGCTGGGTGGAACTCGGCCGGCTCCTGACCGAGGTGAGCGGCGGCGGCGACTATCGCGAGTGGGGGTACGACAATTTCGAGGTCTACTGCGCCCGTGAGCTCGGCCTCAAAAAGCCGACCGTCAACAAGCTCATCGCGTCCTACCGGTACATGCAGCGCCACGCCAGCGACCGCCTGGCCGCGCTCGACGACGACGCGGAGTCGGGCCGGGAAGACACCTCGCCCCCCGAGGTCCCGGATTACCAGACTGTGGACCTCTTGCGGAAGATGCAGGAGCGCGACGACATCGACGCCGAGGACAAGAACACCTTCCACCGCCTCGCCTTCGACGAAGGGGCCGAAGAGACATCCCTCCGAAAGGAGATCCGCAGCGCCCTGGCCGCGCGCGAAGGGGAGGGGGAGGAGACGGTGGAGGCCGCCCGCAAACGGGAGCTGGACGACATCCGCCGGACCTCCAAGGTGCTCCGCCGGAAGCTGGCCGACAGCCGCATCGTGCCCGGCGGCCTGCGCGAGCGCTTCGAGCGCCTTCTGGCCGAACTCGAAGCGCTGGAGTGAGTCCACGACGCCGCGAGGGCCGAACGGAACAACGTTTGCGGAAACGCCTGGCGGGCAACGCCGGGCGTTTTCCGTATGCCGGCGCGACACGATCCGCAACAGTGCGCGAGGGGGAGGCTTATGGAAACGACGGATCAGGCGGTCCGGGAACGGGTTGAGCGGTTTTCGGATGCCATCGCAGCGACCGAAGGTCCCGTTCTCATTCTCGGGCACAACTACCCGGATCCGGACTGCATGGCCGCGGCCATCGGGATGGAAGCGTTCCTGCGTACCCGTTGCGAACGTTCGGCAACGCTGTCTTTCGGCGGCGGCCTCGGCCGGGCCGAAAACCGGGCCATGGCCGGGATTCTCGACATCGCCTTCGAAGAAGCTGAGACCATCGACCCTTGTGGATTCGCCGGCCAGGTGCTGGTGGATACGCAGCCGGGATCGGGCAACAACCATGCCCCGGACGATCTGCCCGTGCTCGGTGTGTTTGATCACCACGAACCTCCGCCGACACCGTACGAAGCGCACTTTGCCGACGTGCGGACGGATTGCGGTTCGTCCAGCACCATTCTGGAAGAGTACCTGCGCGGGGCAGGGGTGTCCGTTGACGACCGCCTTGCCACGGCGCTCCTGATCGGGATCCGGACCGATACCGAGGATCTCGAACGCGATGAGAGCGACGCAGATGTGGCGGCGTATCTGCGCCTCTACCCGCACGTCAACCGCCAGCGCATGCAGCAGATCATGCGGCCGGCCCTTTCGGAAGCGTACTTCGGCGTGCTGCGCCAGGCGCTCAACGTGGCGCGGCGGTGGGGCAATGCCGTCATCGCCGACCTGGGGCTGGTGCCGGCGCCGGACATTCTGTCCGAGGTCTCAGAGCTCTTTACGCGCCTGAAGGAGGTGGAGCTCTCGCTGGCCTGTGGCGTCTACGGCGGGCGGGTGCACTTCTCGCTTCGCGGCCGCACCGTGCGCAAGACGGTGCGGGATCTCCTCTCCGATATCGTGGGCGAACGCGGCAGCGCCGGTGGCCACGGACGTGCGGCGGGGGGTGTCCTCTACACGACCGACGACAATCCGGCGGAGGTGGCCGCGGCGTTCTGCCAGGCGTTTGTGGTTGCCATCGACGCGGTCGAGAGCGGGCCGCGGCCGGTCTGCCTGTCCGATACGGAGCGCGCAGCCACGGAACGGACGTGAAGCTCCGAGACGGCCCCATTGGGGGCACTGGAACGCAAGAAGGCATGTCCGGCATACGGAGAAGGGGAGGGCGGACGGATGGGACGCTGGCAATGCGAGGGGTGCGGATATGTCTACGACCCGGACCGCGGCGATCCGCACGGCGACATTCCGCCGGGGACCGAATTCATCGACATGCCGGACGACTGGGTCTGCCCGATCTGCGGGCTCGGGAAGGAGAGCTTCAGCGAACTCTAGGGCATTGCCCCTGCCGTCGCGTGCGCCAGACCGGACGGGAGCCCGTCGCAACTGCGCCCGGACCGCGGGTCAGATGCTTGCGCCGGTCTCGCCTGCATACCAGGCAATGGTCCGTCGGAGCCCCTCCTCCAGCGGCGTATCGGCCTCGAAGCCGAAGCGGGCCTTTGCGCGTGAGGTGTCGAGGCAGCGGCGGGGCTGCCCGTTGGGTTGGCTCGTGTCCCAGCGCAGGTCGCCGTCGAAGCCGGTCAGGCGTCGGATGAGCTCGGCGAGGTCGCGGATGGTGATCTCGCGTCCGGAGCCCAGGTTCACCGGCTCGCTCTCGTCGTAGCGTTCCGCCGCGAGGAGGAGCCCCTCCGCCGCGTCCTCCACGTAGAGGAACTCGCGGCTCGGGCTGCCGTCGCCCCAGAGGACAATCTCCCGGTCGCCCCGTGCCTTTGCCTCCAGGCACTTGCGGATCATGGCCGGGATGACGTGCGAGCTCTCCAGGTCAAAGTTGTCCCGCGGACCGTACAGGTTGACCGGCAGGAGGAAGAGGCTGTTGTAGCCGTACTGCTGCCGGTAGGCCTGGCTCTGGACGAGCATCATCTTCTTGGCCAGCCCGTACGGTGCGTTCGTCTCCTCGGGGTAGCCGTTCCAGAGGTCCTCTTCGCGGAACGGGACGGGCGTGAACTTCGGATAGCTGCAGATGGTGCCGACGCCCACGAATTTCGGTACGCCCGCCGCGTGGCATTCGTGGAGGAGTTGCACCCCCATCATCAGGTTGTCGTAGAAGAATTCCGCCGGGTGCCGCCGGTTCGCGCCGATGCCGCCCACGTTCGCGGCCAGGTGCAGGACCAGGTCGACGGGGCGGCCGTCGCGGGCGGTGTCCGTGAGCAAGCGGCGGATGGCGTCCGCAGCACGGAGATCGTATTCCGCCGATCGCGGGACGAGGACCTCGCCCGCGCCACGCGCCTGGAGCTTCTCGACCACGAACGATCCGAGAAAGCCGGCGCCGCCGGTAACGAGAACGCGCCGGCCGGCCCAGTGGGCGGCGCTTGCGTCAGCCATTGTCGTAGTCTTCCATGCTGATCCCCTGGTCCGCCCAGCGGTGCCAGCCGCCGAACTGCTGTTCCACGACGGCGCGCCCGTCGCCCGGGGCCTCCAGGCCGGCGAGCTGCAGGTCGGCGTCCATCATGATGCGGACGAGATCGCGAAAATGCACCTTCGGTGTCCAGTTGAGTCGCGCGCGCGCGCGCGCGGCATCGGCCTGGAGGTGGCGCACCTCGGTGGGGCGGTAGTAGCGGGGGTCGGTGTGGACGTAGTCGCGGTAATCGAGGTCGACGTATCCGAAGGCCTCTTCCAGGAATTCGCGGACGGTGTGTGTCTCACCCGTGCCGACCACGTAGTCGTCGGCCGCATCCTGCCGGAGCGTCAGGCGCATCGCTTCGACGTATTCCGGCGCATAGCCCCAGTCACGCTTGGCGTCGAGGTTGCCGAGGTAGAGCGCGTCCTGGCGGCCGGCCTTGATGCGGGCCGCGGCGCGGGTGATCTTTCTCGTGACGAAGGTCTCGCCCCGGCGCGGCGACTCGTGGTTGAAGAGGATGCCGTTGACGGCGTAGAGGCCGTGGCCTTCGCGGTAGTTGCGGGCCAGCCAGTAGGCGTAGAGCTTTGTCGCCGCGTAGGGGCTCTGCGGGAGGAAGGGGGTCGATTCGTTCTGCGGGGGCGGCGCGTCGCCGAACATCTCACTCGAGCTCGCCTGGTAGAACCGGCAGCGCACCCCGCTCTTGCGGATCGCCTCGAGAATGCGGACTGTGCCGAGGCCGGTGACGTCGCCGGTGTATTCCGGCATGTCGAAGCTGACCCGCACATGGCTCTGCGCGGCGAGGTGGTAGATCTCGTCGGGCTGGACGTTGTAGATGATGTCCAGGAGCGTCCCCCCCGCGGAGATGTCCCCGTAGTGCAGGAAGAGGCGGACGTCCTCCTTGTGCGGGTCGCGGTAGAGGTGGTCGATACGGCGGGTGTTGAAACTGCTGGAGCGGCGGATGATGCCGTGCACCTCCGCCCCTTCGGCCAGGAGGAGCGCCGCCAGGTACGACCCGTCCTGCCCCGTGATGCCCGTGATGAGCGCCTTGGTCATGCATGCCCCTTTGCCGTGCGGGATTGCCGGATGCGTCTGGTATACGGGTTTGGGGGGCGCCGCGCAATGCCCTGTCCGAATGCGCCTTGCGTTTCCCGCCGGGCAACGGCTACAATTCCGGGCCATGGGGCGAGCGGGTAAGGAAAGAGGACAGGAGGCGGACCATGTTCAAGGCACACCAGATCATGTCGCGGGATCCCATCACGATTTCGCCGGAAACGCGGGTCCTGGACGCCATGCGCATGCTGGTCGAGGAAAAGATCACGGGCTTGCCGGTGGTGGAGCCGGACGGGAGGGTGGCGGGCGTGCTGTCCGAGAAGGACCTGCTGCGCCTGGCCTACGACGCCACGACCGACGGCACGGTGGCGACGTTCATGACGCGCAACCCGGTCTGCTTTCAACAGGACGACGACGTGGTGGAGATCGCCGAGTGCCTCATCGAGAACCCCTTCCGGAGAGTGCTGATCCTGGACGGGGATCGATTGGTCGGCGTGGTGAGCCGACGGGACGTGATCCGCTTCATTCTCAAATTCCGTGGCGCGGAAGCCTGACGGGCCCGGCGCCGCCTGCATCGGAGAAGGAGACATCGAGATGAATCGACGCGAACGGATTCTGGCCGCCATTGAACACAAGCCGGTCGACCGCGTGCCCACCGACATCTGGGCGACCGGCGAGGTGTGGGCGAAGCTGCGGGCGCACTTCGGCGAGGGCGTGGACGTGGTTCAGGCGCTCGGCGTCGACGGCTTTGCGGGGGGGATGCCGGCCTACGTCGGCCCGCCCGCACCGGACGCGGACACCGATCCGATCTGGGGAATGCGCTTCCAGGACGTCCGCTACGAGACCGGCGTCTACCGCGAGCAGACCGTTCACCCGCTGGCCGACGCCGAGAGCATCGACGATCTCGAGGCCTTCCGCTGGCCCGACCCCGCCTGGTTCGACTGCTCCGACCTGCGCGAGCGCCTGGCGGCGGCGAAGGTGCACCAGGCTGTGCAGATCGGGTACATGGCCATCTTCTACCTCCACAATCAGCTCCGCGGCCTGGAGCAGTCGCTGGTCGACCCCGTGCTCGACCCGGAGCTGACGCATCACATGCTGGGGCGGATGGCGGACTTCCTCTACGCGCAGCACCGGCGCATCTTCGAAGCGGCGGGCGACTGCATCGACGTCACGCAGGTGACCGACGACTACGGCTCGCAGACCGGACCGCTGATCGGACTCGAGACCTTCCGGACCTTCTACCTGCCGCACATCCGTCGCTTCGTGGATCTGGCGCACGAATTCGGCATCAAGGTCTTTCACCACGATGATGGCGCGATGGCGGCGTTCCTGCCCGACCTGGTCGACGCCGGCATCGAAATCCTGAACCCCCTCCAGTGGACCTGCCCGGGCATGGAACTCGATGGGCTCAAGCGGGACTGGGGGGCGCGCCTCTGCTTTCACGGGGCGGTGGAGAACCAGCGGATCCTCCCGTTCGGTACGCCCGAGGAGGTCCGCGTCGAGGTGCGGAAGTGCATCGATCTCCTCGCGGCCGACGGGACGGGCTACATCCTCGCGCCCTGCCACAACCTCCAGGCGAATACACCGGTGGAGAACATCCTCGCCCTCTACGACGAGGCGCACACCTACGGCGTGCGGAGCTGATGCGACCTCTCGGGGGCGTTCCGGTCCAAAGGCCACCCGCGGGGGGGCGCCGCGGAACGGTGACAGAAACGGACGACGCTTGAACGGAAGGAGACTGCGCATGCGCAACGAGACGGAGCGGATTCGGATCGGCGCCGCCGTGCGGTGGTGCGCCGCTGTGGCGGTGCTCTGTCTGCTCGCGGTGCCGGGCGTCGCCGGAGAAGCGGCCGCGACGCGCCCCGCGCCGGCGGGGGAGGGCTGGTCCTGGGAAGGGGTGGAGATCCCCGTCCGCAAGGGACCGCACCCGCTGGTGGAGCAGGCCGCCGCGGTCCGAAAGCGGCTGGAACTCATTCTCGGTGCACGGTTCGACGAGGAACGAACGGTCGGTATCGAGGTGATCGAGCGCGACGAGACGACCGCGATCTTCCTGGAAGAGATTGATCGCGAGTTCCCGCCCGAGGAGATCGCCTTCGCCGAAGACAGCGTGGTCCGCTTCGGCCTCGCGCCGAAGGGCTTCCGGATCAAGGAAGCGATGATGGACCTGCTCGAGGCCAACATCGGCGGGTTCTACGTGCCGCGCCGGAAGACCCTCTTTCTCATCGAGGGCCAGCCGATGCAGAGCATGGTGACGGCGCACGAACTGACCCACGCCTTCCAGGATCAGCGCCTCGACTTGGAGGCGGAAAACAGGCGGCGGCGGTCCAACGACGACGCCAGCCTCGCCTTTACCTGCTTCATCGAGGGCGAGGCCGTGCAGTCGATGACGGTGCACCAGGAGCAGTTCGGGACGGCGCTGGAGACGCTGAGCGGCGGCCTGGTCTCTCTCCTCATGACCAAGGAGCAGATGGCTGCGCTCGAGCGGGCGCCGCTCTTCCTGCGCGAATCGCTGATCTATCCGTACATCGGCGGGCGCCGTTTCGTCCTGCGGGCCTACCGGAACGGCGGATTCCGCGGCGTGCGCAAGCTCTATGACGACCTGCCGGCGAGCAGCGAACAGATCCTGCACCCGGACAAGTACTTCGGGGATCGGGATGCGCCCACCATCCTCTCGCTCGCGCCGCTGCAGGCCGCCCTTGGTGATGCGTGGATCGTGCGCGGCGAAAACACGGTGGGCGAATTCAGCCTGCAGTTGCTTCTGCGGACCCACGGGGCGGGCCGCGGCCACGCGCGCGGCGCGGCCCCGGGGTGGGACGGCGACCGTTACGCGCCCTTCCGGCGACGGGGCGCGGCGGAAGCCCCCGCCGAGGCCGGTGAAGCGGCGGAAGGGGCGACGGCCGATGCGGAGGGCGCTGATGCGGAGGCGCGCGAAGTCCTGATCTGGGCGAGTACGTGGGATCGGGCGACCGAGGCCGCCGACTTCGCCGACGCGGTGGCGGCCGTCTTTCCCCGGGTCGACAAGGTGGAGCGGACCAAGGACGCCGACGGGCATCATGTCCGCTGGAGTTGGAGCGAGGGGCGCCCGTGCCACCTGGTGGTGCGGGAGCGGGAAGCGCTCTACCTGGACGGCCTGGAAGAAGGCGAGGCCGTGGTCCTCATCGCGGCCTGGCGCGCCGCCGTCGACGACGGCAGCCTCTTCGCAGAGGATCACCGGGACCCGGTCGCCATCGAAGGGGAAGAGTGGTAGCCCCTCCATCCCGACCGCGATTGCCGGCGGATGCGCGGGGGCTGACGCGTCGCGTCCGGCCTGTCGTGTTTCCCTGCACGCCGACCCGGAACGTTGCCCGGTCCGAATGCGGCTTCAGCGCAGGCTGGCGTCCTCGATGCGGCCGGTGAGGTGCTGGACCATCCGGTCGCGGAGGTCGTTCGCTTCCTCGTCGGTCAGGCTGCGTTCGGGGTGACGGTAGCGGATGGCGAAGGCGACCGACTTCTTGCCCGCGGGAATCTGCTTGCCCCGGTAGACGCTGGCGAAGTCGACGGATTCCACGAGGTCGGGCTGCTCGCGCACCGCGGCCTCGATCTCCGCCCAGCGGACGGGCTCGGGCACCACCAGGGCGATGTCCCGTTCCACCGCGGGAAAGCGGGGCAGCGGGCGGAAGAAGCGCCGCATCCGCGGCAGCGCCGCCAGGGCGGTGAAGTCCACCTCCATCGCCGACGGGGCGGCCAGCAGGTCATGCCGTTCGGCCAGCGCGGGGTCGATCCGCCCGAAGACGGCCAGGCGCGTCTCGCCCACCCGGAGCTCGGCGACGGTCGTGTCTTCCAGGCCGGGCAGCGGATCGAGCACTGGCCGGACGTCCACATCCCCGTCCACCCGCACCTCGGCCAGCACCTGCTCCAGGGCGCCGCGCAGAAACTCGGGGCCCCGGTCGTCGAGAAGCGCCAGGCGGACCGGTTCGTCGTGGTCGCCGTCGGTGCCGGGCAGGAAGACGCGGTTCAGCTCGAAGAGGCTGCAGGGGGTCTGCCGGTTGACCCGCCGCACTTCCAGCAGGCTCGGCAGAAGCGACCGGCGCATCACCGGCCGGTCCTCGCGTACGGGGTTGCGCACCCGCACCGGGCCCGCGACGTCGGGCGTGAGCGGAGCGGTTTCGTCGAGCCAGGCTTCGGGCACGAAGGTGTCGGTCAGGCACTCGTGGTACCCGAGGCCCACCAGCACCTCGACGGTGATCCGCTCGGCCTGGGTGAAGGTCGAGACATGCGCCGCCGCCACCGGCATGGTGAGGTCGGTCGGGATCGTTTCGTAGCCGTGGCAGCGGGCGACCTCCTCGATCAGGTCGGCCTCGCGCGTCAGGTCCTCGCGGAAGGTGGGCACCCGGACGGTGATGTGGGCCGGGGTCTTCTCCACCGTTTCCAGGCCCAGGCCGTGGAAGATGCTTTCGATCCGCGGGCGCGGCACCTCGATGCCGAGCAGGTCCTTCGCGCGGCTCCAGCGCATCTCGGCCTCCCACGGCGTGGCGAGGTCGGGGCGCGTGTCGATGAGGCCCGCGGCGAGGGCGCCCCCGGCGAGTTCGCAGAGGAGCTGCGCCGCCCGCGCGGACGCGCGCTCCACCCCGCCGGGGTCGATGCCGCGCTCGAAGCGGTAGCTGCTGTCGGAGTCGAGCTGCGCCCGCCGGCTCGCCCGGCGCGTGCTGCCGGGGTCGAAATAGGCGGCCTCGAGGAGCACGTTCGCCGTTCCGTCGGTCACGGCCGAGCCGCGCCCGCCCTTGATGCCGGCCAGCGCCACCGGCCCCTCGCCGTCGGCGATGACGCACATCTCCGCGTCGAGGGTGCGCTCCTCGTCGAAGACGCTGACGAACGGTTCGCCGTTGCGCGCGCGGCGGACCACGATGCGCCGGTCGGCCAGGCGGTCGAAGTCGAACGCATGCAGCGGCTGGTTCATCTCCACGAGGATGAGGTTGGTGATGTCGACCACGTTGTTGCGCGGCTTGATGCCCACCGCGTTCAGGCGCGCCTGCAGCCAGGCGGGGCTGGGCGCCACCCGGACCCCCTGGATCAGGCGGGCGGTGTAGCGCGGGCAGAGGTCCTCGGCCTCGTTGACGACGCCGGTCAGGTCCTCGATGCGCGCTTCGCCCGGCTCCGGAAGCTGGATCTCCGGCAGGCGGAGTTCCAGGCCGGCGAAGGCCGCGATCTCGTGCGCCACGCCCCAGTGGCAGAGCCAGTCGGGGCGGTTGGTGGTCACCTCGGCGACGAGCATGGTGTCCTCGCCGACCGGGTGGAGCTCCTCCACGCAGCAGCCGACGCGCGTCAGCTCGGCGGCCAGCGCTTCGGGCGAAAGGTCGAACGGCACCAGTTCCTGCAGCCAGTGATACGAGAGATTCATCGCGTTCCCCGCGGCAATGGGTCGTCCCGGTCGATGTCCTGCGCCTGCGTCCCGTCGGTCAGAACTGTTGCAGGAAGCGCAGATCGTTTTCGGTGAAGAGTCGGATGTCGTCGATGCCCCGCGACAGCATCGCGGTGCGCTCCAGTCCGATGCCGAAGGCGAAGCCGGTGTAGCGCTCGGCGTCCACCCCGACGGCCTTGAAGACGTTCGGGTCCACCATGCCGCAGCCGAGGACCTCGATCCAGCCCGCCTGCTTGCAGGTGCCGCAGCCCTGGCCGCCGCAGAAGATGCAGCTCACGTCCATCTCCGCCGACGGTTCGGTGAAGGGGAAGAAGCTCGGCCGGAAGCGCGTCTCCGTCTCCGCGCCGAACAGCTCCCGCGCCCACAGCGTCAGGCAGCCCTTGAGGTCCGCGAAGGTGATCCCCTCGTCCACCGCCAGCCCCTCCACCTGGTGGAAGCTGTAGAAGTGCGTCGCGTCCACCGTGTCCGGGCGGTAGACCCGGCCGGGCGCGATGACGCGGAAGGGCGGTTCGCCGTTCTGCATGACGCGGATCTGCACCGTCGAGGTCTGGCTGCGGAGGATGCCGCCGCCCCTGATGAAGAAGGTGTCGAAGTCGCCGCGCGCCGGGTGGTCGGCCGGGATGTTGGGGGCGTGTAGGTTGTGAAAGTCGTCCTGGATTCCCGGCCC
>CAZKKD010000067.1:0-13375 GCA_964553265.1 uncultured Planctomycetales bacterium
GGCCGGCGCGGGCGCAGCCGGTGGCTGCGGACGCCCATGGACCCGGGGCAGACGCAGCGCGCGGCGCGGAGGCGGCGGCACGCCAGCGCGGGGCGTCGGCGGCCGCGCCCGTGGCCACGCCCGGGCGAGTCCGTCCCACGGCTGGTCCGCAGACCGGCGCCCCGCGTTCCCTCCGGCCCACGCAGAGGGAGGCACTGGCGCAGGCCCGGCCGCCGGTGCGGCTGGCGCGAACCGTCTCTCGGTCCCCGGATCCGCGCGCGGTTCCGGTGTCCGATGCGCAGCCCGCCTCGACGATGCGGTCGCCCCATGCCCCCCCGCCGCGGAACCTGCCCGCGCTCGCCCATACGGCGCCGGAAAGCGCGCCGGCACGGCCGGCGACGCGCAGCACAATGTCGGCTTCCCCCCCGCAGGCGGCCCTTTCGCCGCGGGCGGGAGAATCGCTTGCGCCGGTGCGGCCGGCCCATCCCGTCTCGCGCGGTGCGCGGCAGCGCCTGGAGCGCTCCGGCGGGGCGCCCGCCCGCCGGGCGGTCGGGGCCGCGGACAGCACTGCGCGGCGCATCCTGGTGGGCGAGGTGCAGTTCGGCAGCGACTGGGACAGCAGCCCCCTCGCCGTGGCCAACCTAGTCGACGCATTCCGGACCCGCATGGAAGGGGCACGGATCGAAAAGCGCACGGTACGCCTCACCGATCCGGAGGCCGGCCGCTGCCAGGTCCTCTTCCTCACCGGGAACGACCCGTTCGTCTTTTCCGACGCGGAGGTAACGGCGCTGCGCCGGTACCTGCAGGCCGGCGGGGCGGTCTGGGTCAACGACAGTTCCCGTGAAGGGGACGAGCGCTTCGACACTGCGTTCCGGCGCGAGATTGCCCGCGTGCTCAACGCCCCGCTTGCGCCGATTCCCCGCGACCACCCCCTCATGCACGCGGCCTACGACCTGCGCGGCGGCTATCGCGGTTACCGGATTCCGCCCGGAGACAAGTATCGCGTCGAGCACCTCGAGGGCTGCCGGCTCGGCGACCGGCTGGCGGTGCTCTACACGCGCAACGACTACGCCGATGGCATGGCGCTCGATCCGGACCTCTCCGTCCTGCGCGAAAGCACTACCGATCTGTCTGTCGAAGAAATGCAGGAGGGGTCGATCCGGTTCGGCATCAACGCGGTCGCCCACTTCGCCGGCGCGTCCGTGGAAACGCTTGCCCCGCCGGCGGACGACCAGGACGATCCGCGCGCAGACAGCGTCTACAACGGCCCCGCCGACCGGTTGACGCCGTGGGACAGCCTCGACCCACCCGAGGCGACCGCGACGTGGTCAGTCGAGCCCTGGGGGAACCCCGGCGCCACCACGGCCGCCCCCCGCCCGGCAGGCGCCGGAGCCGGGGCGGTCACGGTCCGCCTGCAGCCCGGCGACCGCCACAAGGTGGCCGTCAAGCGCGATATCCCCGAACAGGACGGAAAGCGCCTGGATCTGTCGAACGCCGAGAGCCTGGTCCTCGATGTGCACAACGGGCACCACGGCGGCTTCCGGTTCGCAGTGCTTTTCAGCACGGTCGGCCCGGACGGCGCCTGGCGCGCGTACGAGTCGCCGAGCGTCTACCTCAAGCCGGGCTGGAACCGCGACCTCCGCATCCCCCTGACCGAACAGCGCTTCAAATCGGCGCAGACGCACTGGCAGGCGTACGACAGTGCCTTGCTCCATCCGTCACGCGTCGGCAAGGTGACGCTCCTCTTCTACAATGCCGACCGGGTCGGAGCGACCGCCACCGTCGACAATCTCCGCTTCGAGCGCCCGGCCGGCGCCGACGGCCCGTCCGTAACGGTGGAACGCAAAGCCGACTGACCGGCAACAGGCGCTGGCCGAAACCGCACAGCCCCCGCCGTGGGGCGGGGGCTGTGGGTCGATCCGGAAGATCCGGTCGGTCACGAAATGGCGGAGAGGGCGGGATTCGAACCCGCGGTAGCCCATAAGGGCTACGCAGGCTTAGCAAGCCTGTGCATTCGACCACTCTGCCACCTCTCCGCGGGGCAGAATTGGACGCGCCTGGCGTCGATTCTGAACGGACTGTACGGAGGGGGGGCAGCGCTGTCAATACCATTCTGCGGATCGACATGCCTCCGGACGGGCCGACGTTCCGCAACCGGCAACCCGGATTGCGTTTCTGTCGATCCTCAGCGCCCCCTCCTTTTGCCGCAGACTGCCGGCCGGGCCAAATCAGCCGACTTCCGGATTGACACGGGTAGGGCATTGCGACACTATTGCATTGCTGGAAACGCCGCCGACCGGATCGGATCCGGAGAGCCCGGTGGTGCGACGCGCACGTTGGAAGCCTTGGAGGTCCGAAAGCCGTATGCCGAACGTCAGCGTAAACCAGCTCAGCCGCGGAAATGCGATCCAGTTCAACAACGAAATCTTCATCTGTGCGGAGATGGACCACGTCAAGCCCGGGAAAGGCCCGGCATACGTCCAGATGAAGATGAAGAATGCCCGCACGGGACGCGTCCTCGACCACCGCTTCCGCAGCCAGGAGACGGTCGAGCAGGTCGCCGTCGACCGGGGCGACTACCTCTTTTCCTACGCGGCGGGCGACAAATTCGTCTTCATGCACAACGAGACGTACGAAGAGGTCGAGATCCCCTCGGACGTCGTCGGCGACCTGAAGAACTTCCTGGTGGAAGGAAATTCGGTCACGCTCATCCGCGCCGCGGGCGAAGTGCTGAACATCGAACTGCCCAAGACGGTGGTCCTGGAGGTCGTCGAGACCGAGCCCGGCATCAAGAACGCCAGCGCCACCAATGTCGGCAAACCGGCCACCATGAACACGGGCCTCGTGGTCACCGTCCCCCCCTTCATCGGGGAAGGCGAGAAGATCAAGGTCGACACCGAGACCGGCGAGTACCTCGAACGCTACAACGAGTAGGCGGGCAGTCCGCCTGCACCCGAGACCCGGACCGGCTCGCCCCGGCGCGCACCGGCCCCAGCGGACGGGAAGGCAGCCATGCAGATCATTCAGATCGACGAGACGCTGGTAAACATCCTGATCAAATCCACCCGCGACGGCCTGGCCATGGCGAATGTGAAGCCTGTCCCCGTCGGTGTCTCGCGGTACGTGACCAACAGTCGCTACGTCTCCGCCGTCATCGGCCTGGTCGGCCAGACGAGCGGTGCGATCATGGTCAGCGCAGGCGCAAACGTGACGCAGCACCTGGCCTCCAATCTGCTCGGCGAGACGTACACCGACCTGACGCCCGATGTCCTGGACAGCATCTGCGAAATCGGCAACATCGTCGCCGGGCAGACCAAGGCGCTCCTCTCCCAGACCGAATGGAAGCTTGAGCGCATCAGCTGCCCGTCCGTCGTCGTCGGCAGCAGCTATTTCATCTCGCACTACAAGGGGATGCACACGGCGGCGGTGGAATTTGAACTGACGGAGATGCCGCTCGCCGTCCTGGACGACCGCATCTTCTCGGTCTCCATTTCGCTCATGAAGGTCTGAACCCGACGCGTTCCTGCTGCATTCGCTGTGCGCTGCGCCTGGTCCCTCCTTCGGGACGGTCGCGTGCAGCGTGCAGACGCTGACCGGTGACCAAAGCACTGCGTGGAGGGGACGCGTGGCCAACAGCGCGCGGCAGTGGCTCTTCCGAATCGGAAAGTGGGGCGTCGTGATCGGGGCGATTACGTACCTCTTCGCCGCCGATCGCCTCAATTTCAGCGACTTTCAGCTCCAGCCCGGCGCTGCCTCCGTTTTGAGTGTCGGGGTGTTTCTTCTGCTGCTTGGCCTGGTTGTCTCTGTCGTTCGGTGGTTCCTGCTCCTGCGCTGTGTTGACGTCCCCCTCGACTTTCGACGCACCGCCCGGATTGGCTTCATCGGCCTCTTCTTCAATACCTTTCTCTTCGGTGGACTCGGCGGAGATGCGATCAAGCTCGGCTACCTCTTCCGGCTTCCTTCGGGGCGCGCAAAAGGCGCAGCCAGCGTGGTGACCGACCGTGCCTGCGGCCTGCTGGGCCTCTTCATCCTCGGGGGAGCAGCCATCGCCGTCGGCTGGGACCGTATGCATACGCCGGCGCTGCGCCTTCTGGGCGCCGCCTTGTTCGGCATTCTGACCACGGTCGCACTCAGTGGGCTCGTCGCTTTTCTCTCGCTCTTGCGCGGACGCGCCGCCGGCCTGCTGGTGGTGCTCGCCGGCGCCGCACTGTTCGCCATCTGGCTCCTGGCGGTTCCATCACCTGACCACAACGCCCTCTACATCCGCATTGCACTGCTCACCGGCCTGCTGGTGGCGGCGGGCACCGCGAACGTCGCCCCCAGCCTGCTTCCCGGCGCCGGGCTCCACAACCTGATTTCCCGACGCGTTCCCGGCGGGACATCCCTCATGCGCATCGCCGACGGCTTTCTGGTCTACCGGCATCACCCCGGAAGCATTCTGTTCGCCGTCGTCCTCAGCGTCATTGTCCACGGGTCCATCCTCGCCTCGCTCGCCGCGGCGTCTCTTGCGATGGGCAATCCGGCGACGGTCGCGCAGATCTTCTTCGCCGCCCCGCTCGCCTTCGTCGCCAATGTGCTACCGCTTCCGATGGGAGGCCTCGGCGTCGGGGAAAATTTTTACGACCAGACGCTCGCCCTCATGGAGGGCCCGTCCGGAGATCCGCTGCTTGGCGGCGCCGCCGTCTTCCTGTCGTTCCGGGTTGTCCTCAGCCTCGGACAGATCGGCTTGGGCCTCCCGTTCTATCTCCGCACGGAGGCGCAGGCGCCGCTCGCCGAAGCCGACCTCGACAGTCCGGCGGCCTGAGCCAGCCATATCCGCTCGAGAGGAGGACAGGTTCGATGTCCCTCGAATACGCCCGCACCATCCTCAACGCCGAAGTCTCCGCGATCCAGAGCGTGCTTGCGCGGCTCGGGAACAGCTTCGTCAATGCCGTCGACCTGGTTCTCGCCCACCCGACGGGCCGGGTCGTGACCTGCGGCATCGGGAAGGCGGGCATCATTGCGCAGAAAGTCTCCGCGACCCTGTCGAGCACGGGGACGTCGTCCTTTTTCCTTCACCCGGCCGACGCCCTTCATGGCGACCTCGGCATGACCCGCGAAGGCGACATTCTTCTCGTGTTCAGCAACAGCGGAGAGTCGGAGGAGATCTCGCGCCTTCTGCCCTTTGTCCGCCGGCAGGGCCTGTCCATCCTGGCGATCACGGGCTCGACCCGCAGCACCCTCGGCGTCCAGGCGGACCTGGTCCTGGAACTCGGCGACCTCCAGGAGGCCTGCCCCCTCGGCCTGGCGCCGACGGCCAGTACGACCGCCATGCTGGCGCTCGGCGACGCCTTCGCCATGGCGCTCATGAAACGTCGCAATTTCAGCGCGACCGAGTACGCCGCCCTTCACCCCGCCGGGGAGCTGGGCCGAAAGGCCCTCAGCGTGCGGGAAGTGATGCGTATCGGCGATTCGGCCGCCATCGTCGACGCCACCACACCGCTCTGCGACGTCATCCAGCGCATTACCGCAGCGCGCGCAGGCGCCGCGGCCGTGGTGGACAGTGCGGGAACCCTACACGGCATCTTCACCGACGGCGACCTCAGGCGCTGCCTGCTCAAGCACAGCGGCGACCTCTCCACCCGCGTCGATGCCATGATGACGCCCGATCCGGTGGCCATCCGGTCCGATGCCCCGGCCGCCGAAGCGTTGGCTCTCCTCCGCGAACACCGCATCGGCGAGATGCCGGTGCTGGACGAGTCCAACCGCGTAATCGGATTGGTCGATCTGAAAGGGATTCTCGCCGCCGGTCTGGCCTGAACTCACCGGCTCGTCCGACCGCGTCGGCCCTGTGGCGTCCATCCGTGGAGCCCACACGCTC
Organism: uncultured Planctomycetales bacterium; assembly: GCA_964553265.1. Taxonomy (GTDB): domain Bacteria; phylum Planctomycetota; class SZUA-567; order SZUA-567; family JAFGNG01; genus CAZKKD01. The sequence continues at coordinate 5,840 of CAZKKD010000067.1, forward strand.
TCCACGCAACGCTCCGCAAGCGTGGCCCGCATTCCCCGCATTCCACCGACGGGCGGGCCGCTCGCCCCGGGATCAACGGCGGAAGATACGCCGCAGAAAGCAACCGCCCTCCTGCCCGGACTCCCCGGCCGCGGCGTCCGCGGACGCATCGCCCGGCAGTGCCTTCGCATCCGGCTTCAGGCCGAGACGCTCCTTGACCGCCGCCTCGCGCGCCAGTTGCTCCTGGGCCACCGCTTCGGCACGTTCCGCCCACGCCGTGGCCAGCTCTTCGCGCACATCGTCGGGAGCGTTCTGGTGGAACCCAAGGTTCTCGTCGTAGAGGGTCCGCAGTCCGACCGAAGCGTGGTATCGAATCTTCGGCGATGCGTCCCGCAAGAGCGGCGCCAGCACGCGTCCGGCCACGACGTCGCCGGCATCCCGCACCACCAGGATGCTGCGGATCCGAATGTCTTCGTCGTCGTCATCGAGGTACGGCGTTACCGCCTCGGCGGCCTGCCGTCCCGCTTCCGGAAGCTCCTGGACGGCCTCCATTGCACGATCGTGGAACCCGCTCCGAAGCGCCTCGACCCGCTCTTCCACCCAGGCGGTCGGCTTCTTCGGAAGAAATGCCAGGTCGGCGGGATCGATGTCGGCCGGAACGGTCTTCCCCGCCACCTTCCGGGTCGGGACATCTTCGGCCTCCGCCGGTTCCATCAAGGCCGGTCCGCCGGGCTGTTCCGGTTCTTCGGCGGATTCCGCTTCCCCGGCTGCGACCGGCATGCGCTCCGTATCTTCCGCCACTTCAGCATGTTCCGCCGACGGAGTGCCCGCGGCCGCTCCTTCGGCGTCAACGGGTTCAGCGGCTGCGTTCTGTGCCGAATCCGCCTCCGGAGCCGCCTCACCCGCCGGAACGGAAGCCGTCTCCGCGGCCTCGCCCGAGCTCTCGGCAATCGCCTCCGGGTCCGAAACCGCGTGCGGATCCCCGGATTCGCTCTCCACTGCGCCCGGCGTCGGCTCCACGCCTTTACCTGCCGTCAGAGCAGGGTCCGCCTCGCTGGCGGGGGCTTCCGCCACAAGGCCAGGTATAGTATCGGGATGCAACTCCGACACTCCAGCGACGACCGCCGCTCCCGTCCCGTCTTCCGCATGCAGGATGCCAGTCGACAGTGCAAGCACACCGGTCAGCAGCAGGCCCCAGCGGAGACGGCGAACCGTTTCACAGCGCAGCATTGGCATAAGTACCCTCCAGATTGCAAGTTCCGTAAGCTCTCCGGCGCAGGTCCCGGCCACGGATGCAGATCGTTGCCCCTGCGGGCGCGACTCCCGGGTTTCTATATCGACCGAATCGCCGCCCCCCCTTCAGCAACGATCCCGTCCGATGCGGTCGAAAGATTTTCCCGACGTTACTTCTTGGCCGGTTGAACATTATGCGAATCCCCCCGCCGCAGGGCCTGGCGAAAATGAATCCCGAATCCGAATTGCCCTTGACGGCCCTACTGGATATTGCATAAATGGATCCCCGAGGCGCAATATCTTGTGCATCCAACTGCAACCGACTGTCGCGGCGCCAACCGGGCCCGCGCCCGGGGTCTGCAGTTCCCCGACGGGCGGCGGCACGGCCTGTCGGACGAGGTTGCCGTGGTGTCCGGCTGGGACGCGTTGAGGGGGGTTGGCGCGATGCGTTGCCCGTTCTGCCACCAGGACCAGGACAAGGTCGTCGACACCCGCCCGAGCGAGGATGGCACCGTCATCCGCCGCCGACGCCAGTGCGTGGCGTGCGACCGGCGCTTCACGACGCACGAGCGCCTGGAAGAGCTGCCGCTGCGCATCATCAAGAAGAACGGCGAGCGCGTCCCGTTCAGCCGCGACAAGGTCCTGGCCGGCGTGATGCGCGCGCTCGAGAAGCGCCCGGTCGGCATCGACCAGATCCACCGCATGGTCGACGAGCTGGAGCGCGAACTGCTGGACCGGGGCGACCGCGAGGTCGAGAGCGCCGCCATCGGCGAGTCGCTGATGACCCGGCTCCGCGACCTGGACGAGGTCGCCTATGTCCGGTTCGCGTCCGTCTACCGGGAATTCAAGGCCGTGGACGAGTTCGTCCGCGAGATCGACACCATTGAACGAGGCAAGAAACGGGGGGAGTAGTCAGGGTATGGCACCGAACGAGGGGAATCCACGGGACACGGGGGAGAGGCGCGACATGGGAGCGACCGAACACGAGGTGAGCACGCTGAAGGCGGTACGGAAGCGCGACGGCCGGGTGGTGCCGTTCGACGAGAAGAAGATCGCGGACGCCATCTTTTCGGCGGCGCGGTCGGTGGGGGGCGAGGATCTGCGCCTGGCGCAGGAACTGGCGGGCGTGGTCCGGATCTTCCTCGAGAAGCGCTTCGGCGACGAGGTGCCGAGCATCGAAGAGATCCAGGACATGGTCGAGAAGGTCCTGATCGAGACCGGCCACGCCAAGACCGCCAAGGCCTACATCATCTATCGCCAGAAGCGTTCCGAGGCCCGAGACCGGACCAAGGTTCGCAAGGAGGTCCGCGAACACAGCTCCAGCACCGACGCGCACCTGCTGGTCGACCCGGGCAGCCGCGCCGAGTATTTCGCGTGGGACAAGGAGCGCATCACCCAGGCCCTCGTCACCGAAGCCGAGGTGAGCGAAGAGGAGGCGATCGACATCGCCACCGAGGTGGAGAAGCGTGTCCTCGACAGCGGGATCAAACGCATCAGCACCACCCTCATCCGCGAACTGGTCGACAACGAGCTCTTCGAGCGCGGGCACCAGAAGATGCTGGAGCGCCAGGCCGCCATCGGCATGCCGAAGTACGACATCGAAGCGCTCATCTTCAGCAAGAGCAAAGAGAACTCCAACATCACGGCCAACAATCCCGAGGCCATCAACCTCACCATCGCCGAGCACACCCTGAAGCAGTACGCGCTCCAGGAGGTCTTCACCGAGGAGGTGGCCGACGCGCACCGTCACGGGCTCGTCCACCTGCACGATCTCGGCTACCCGACGCGCGTCTACTGCTCCAGCCACTCGCTCGAGTACCTGAAGAAGTACGGTCTCCACCTGGAGAACCTCGACACCTGCAGCGCCCCGGCCAAGCACGCGCGCACGCTCACCGGCCACCTCAACACCTTCCTCGCCAGCATGCAGGCCTACTACGCCGGCGCGCTCGGGGTCGCCTTCATCAACATCGCCTACGCGCCCTTCGTCGAGGGGATGGGCGACGAGCAACTGAAGCAGGAAGCCCAGCACCTCATCTTCTCATCGAGCCAGAACGCGTTCTCCCGCGGCGGGCAGACGCTCTTCCTCGACTTCAACATCCACACCGGCATCCCCGGCTACCTGAAGGACGTCCCGGCCATCGGCCCCGGCGGCAAGTACACCGGCCGCACCTACGCCGACTACACCGAGACGGCGAGCCGCTTCACCCGCGCGATGCTGGAGGTCTGGCGCGAGGGCGACCAGTACGGCCACATCTTCGCCTTCCCGAAGTGCGACTTCCACATCAACGAAGAGACTTTCACCGATCCGGCTCAGCGGGAGGTCTTCGAGTTCGCCTGCCAGATCGCGGCCGAGAACGGCACGCCCTACTTCATCTTCGACCGCGACGAGGTGACGCTCTCGGCCTGCTGCCGCCTGCGCACCACCATCGAAGACGACACCATGATCAAGCGGCCCGAGACCATGCGCTTCTGCGGCTTCCAGAACATCACCATCAACCTGCCCCAGTGCGCCTACCGCGCCGGCAAGGGCAACCTGCAGGGCGTCTTCGCCGAGATCGACCGCGCCATGGACATCTGCGTCAAGGCCCACATCCAGAAGCGCGAATTCGCCCGGAAGCTCATGTCCAGCCCGGCCATGCCCCTCTGGCAGATCGGCAAGCCCGCCGCGGACGGACGCCCCTACATCGACCTCGACACCTGCACCTACATCATCGGGATCATCGGCCTCAACGAGTGCCTCGCCTACCTCACCGGCGAAGAGCTGCACGACAGCGAGGAGGCCCTGCGCAACGGCCTCAAGATCGTGAGCTACATGTACTTCACGATCAAGGGCATCGGCCGCAAGCACAAGATGAAGTTCTCCCTCGAGGAGAGCCCCGCCGAGAGCGCCGCCCGCCGCCTCGCGAAGATGGACCTCAAGAACTACCCCGAAGCGGCGGAGTACGTCCGCGGCAACATGGACCAGGACGAGATCTACTACACCAACTCCATCCACCTGCGCCCGGACGCGTCCGTCGACCTGGTCACGCGCATCCGCCAGCAGGCCATGTTCCACAGCATGATCGAGTCCGGCGCCATCATCCACGCGTTCGTCGGCGAGAACAAGCCGTCCGCCGCGAGCATCGCCAACCTGGCCGAGAAGACGTTCCGCAATACCCAGGCGGCGCAGCTCACCATCAGCCCGGAATTCACCGTCTGCCGCTCGTGCAAGCAGATGACCCCCGGCATGCGCAGCCGGTGCGCGCACTGCGGATCGGAAAACGTCCCCCGCATCAGCCGCGGCGACCGGGACAGCATGCCGTACGCCGACAGCTGGAACCGCGAAGCGCTGCAGGCGCTCATGCTCATGCGCGGCGACGTGCAGTCCGACAGCGAAGCAACCGCGATGGCGGCCCGGCAGGCGCGATAGACAACCATGGTGGAAGGAGGACCGTTCCCGGTCATCCGGGGACTCGTACCCAACAGCATGAACGAGTGGCACGGGCGCCTGGCCGCCGCCGTGTTTTTGCAGGGCTGCAACTGGCGGTGCCCGTTCTGCCACGGCTGGCGGTTCGTGACGGAGCCCGATTCGTTGCCGCCGATCCCGGTGGACGCGCTGGACGACTTGCTGAGCAGCGAGGCCGGGTGGATCGACGGGGTGGTGGTGAGCGGAGGCGAGCCGACGCTCCAGCCGCACCTGGAGAACCTGGTCCGCCTCATCCGCCGCCACGGCGCCGCCGTCAAGCTCCACAGCAACGGCAGCCGCCCGGACGTGGTGCGCGGGTTGCTGGAACGGAATCTGCTGGAGTGCCTGGCGCTGGACTTCAAGGCGCCCCTGACCGCGACGCGCCTGGCCAGGAGCGCAGGAACGGAGGTGGACCCCGAGGCCGTGCTGCAAAGCGTTCGGCTCGGCCCGACGCACGGCGTGGAATGCGAACTCCACACCACGCTCTGCCCGGCCTGTCTCGACCTCGACGACCTGCGCGCAATGGCTGAGACACTGCGGCTGGAAGCCCCGCAAGCCCGGTGGATCTGGCAGCAGTACAACCCCGGCGACGTGCTGGATCCCGGCAGAGCCGGTGAATCGCAGTTCGCGCTCCCGGACATTGCGTCGGTAGCCGACGACCTGCGTGCCACCGGTCTCGAGATCGAGGTCCGGGGATATTGAGCGACGGGACCGGGTGTTGCGCCCCCCGTCCTCCTGCTCGGAGGCATTATGACTGTCGAAGCGTCGTGGTACGAACCCCTGGACAACGGCCGGACCCACTGCCTTCTCTGTCCGCGTGACTGCCGACGCGGTGAGGGTGAGCCCGGGGCATGCCTCGGCCGGGTGACGCGCGACGGCAAGCTCTGGGCCGAGACCTACGCCAAGCCCGTCTCCGCCTCCATGGATCCGATCGAAAAGAAGCCCCTCTACCACTTCCACCCCGGAACCCAGATCCTCTCGGTGGGGACCTACGGCTGCAACCTGACCTGTGGGTTCTGCCAGAACTTCTCGCTCAGCCAGGAGACCCAACCCACGCAAGACCTGCCTCCGGAGGAGGCCGCGCCCCTGGCGCGCCAGCACGGCTCCATCGGCATCGCCTACACGTACAACGAACCGTTCGTCTGGGCCGAATTTGTCCGCGACGCCGGTCGCAACGTCCGCGAAGCCGGGCTGAAGAACGTGCTGGTCACCAACGGCTGGGTCCGCCAGGAGCCCCTGGAAGAGCTCCTGCCGAACATCGACGCGATGAACATCGACATCAAGGCATTCCGCGACGAGTTCTATCGCGACATCTGCGGCGCCACGCTCGCGCCCGTCCTGGCGACCGCCGAGCGGGCTGCACAATCCTGCCACGTCGAGATCACGAACCTGATCATTCCCGGCAAGAACGACGACCCGGCCGAACAGGACGAACTCGCCGCCTGGATCGCCCAGCATCTCGGCCCGCGGACGCCCGTCCACCTCTCGGCCTACACGCCCCGCTACAAGCTCCAGGCGCCGCCGACGACGCCGGAGATGCTGTACGCGGCACGTGACCGCTTCCGCGCGCACCTGGACTTCGTCTACCTCGGCAACGTCGTCACCGAGGACGGCGGCGTCACCCGCTGCCCGGACTGCGACGCCGTGGTGCTGCATCGCAGCGGCTACACCACCGACACGAAGGGACTGACCGACACCGGAACCTGCGCCGCCTGCGGCGCGGACTGCAACATTGTCTGCTGAATCCCGCGACGCGGGGCAGACGTCGTCATCGGATGCGCACCGGTCCCGTCGGGCCGCGGCGTGCAGGGGGACCGCCGGCGCAAAGCCGGCATGGGGGGAGTGACCAGCGCCATGCGACTGAAACGCGTTGAACTGTTCGGATTCAAGAGCTTCGCCGACAAGACCGTCTTCGACTTCTCGTCCGGCATCACCGCCATCCTCGGCCCCAACGGCTGCGGCAAGTCCAACGTCGTCGATGCCGTCAAGTGGGTCCTCGGCGAGCAGAGCGCCAAGAGCCTCCGCGGCACCGAGATGGCCGACGTCATCTTTGCCGGCAGCGAGTCGCGCCGGCCGACCGGCATGGCCGAGGTGAGCCTCATCTTCGACAACGAGGACCAGCGCCTCCCCATCGACTACAACGAGGTCTGCGTCACCCGCCGCCTCTACCGCTCCGGCGAAAGCGAGTACCTCATCAACCGCCAGCGGTGCCTGCGGCGCGACATCACCGGCCTCTTTCTCGACACCGGCATCGGCACCACCGCCTACAGCTTCATCGAACAGGGCAAGGTCGAGGCCCTCCTCGCCGCCAAGCCGCACGAGCGGCGCGCCGTCTTCGAGGAAGCCGCCGGCATCAGCCGCTACAAGGCCACCCGCAAGGAGGCGCTCAGCCGCCTCGGCCGCAGCGAGCAGTATCTCCTGCGCGTCAACGACATCGTCGAAGAGATCGAGAAGCGCATCCGCAGCGTCGGCCGCCAGGCCGGCAACGCCCGCCGCTTCCAGCGCCTCACCGACGAGCTCCAGGCCGCCCGGGGACAGCTCTACGCCCGCCGCTGGCGCGCCGAAACCGACAAGCGCACCGAGACCACCGCCAAGGCCGCCGAGATCGACGCCCTCCGCGCCGAGGAGGAGAAGCGCGCCGGCCTCGTCGGCGGCGTCATCGCCGAGCTCCAGCAGGAAGAGGTCCGCCTCGAAGCCGTCATCCAGGAGGCCGGCGAGGCCCTCCGCGCCATCCAGCAGCAGGCCGCCGGCCTCGAAGCCGAGCAGGCCCGCGTCAACGAGCGCCGCCAGGCCCTCGCCCGCGAAGCCGCCCAGGCCGACGAACTCGCCGCGTCCCTCCATGCACGCCTCGGCGGCTACGACGAGGAGCGCGCCGCCCT
>CAZKKD010000068.1:0-13374 GCA_964553265.1 uncultured Planctomycetales bacterium
GCGGTGGGCGGGCCGAGAAGCACGGGGACCCAGTCGGGCGGGGCGGAGGCGAGGACGTCGGGGTGCAGGAGGTCGCGCCAGTGGTGCAGCAGCCAGTCGCGGGCGGCGTCGGGGGTGTCGATCTCGCCTTCGAGGCGGGCGTCCTCCACCGCGTCGAGCATGCGCTTGAAGGCCGGTCCGGGCGCAAAGCCGAGGGCGATGAGGTCCTTGCCGGTCAGGAGCGGCGCCGGGGGCTCGGGCGTGGCGAGCTCCTCTTCCCAGGCGGCGCGGGCGTAGTCGTAAAGCTCCAGCTTGCCGTGGCTGGCGAGGCAGTCGAGGCGGTGGAGTTCCAGGTGGAGCCGGAAGAGCGGGTCCCGCAGGAGCCGCCGCCGCCGGGCGGTGCGCATGTCGCGGACGTGGGTGAGGCGCATGTGATCGCGGACGAGTGCGACGACCGTCTCCACGAGGCGGCCCGGGCGCTTGAGCCGGCGGAGGATCTCTTCGGCCATGCGCGCCCCGACGGCGGGGTGGTTGTCGAAGCGGATCCGGCCGCGGATGTGGAGGGTGGGGGGCTTGCCGACGTCGTGGAGGAGCGTTGCCCACGCGAGGGCCGGGTCGGCGCCGGGTTCGAGCTCGGCCAGCATCTGGAGCGTGTGCTCGAAGACCGACCCCTCGGGATGGAACGCCGGGGGCTGCGGCATGCCGAGCATCGCCTCGATCTCGGGGAGGACGTGGACGAGGAGGTGGTGCGCGTGGAGCATGCGGACCGCCCGGTCGGCGTGCGGGCCGGTGAGCATGCGCTCCAGCTCCTCGGCAATCCGCTCGGCGCTGACGAGGCGGACCAGCCCCGCGTAGCCCCGCAGCGCCGCGGCGAGGTCGTCGGCGAGGCGGAAGTCGAGCCGCGCCGCAAACCGGACCGCCCGCAGCAGGCGCAGGTGGTCCTCGCGCATGCGCTCGACCGGCTCGCCGATGGCCCGGACGACGCCGGCGGCGAGGTCGGCGCGGCCGTCGACGTGGTCGATCACCTCGCCGCGCTCGGGGTCGTAGAGGAGGCCGTTGATGGTGAAGTCGCGGCGCCGGACGTCGCCGGCCGCGTCGCAGAAGGTCACCGCCTCGGGCCGCCGGCCGTCGCCGTCGGGGCTGTCGGCGCGGAAGGTGGCGACCTCGACCTGCCGGTTGCCGTCGACCACCAGCACGACGCCGAACGCCTTGCCGACCGGGACGGTGTGCGGAAAGAGGGCCTCGACCGCGTCGGGGGACGCGGCCGTGGCGATGTCCCAGTCCTTCGGCGTCCGGCCGAGCAGGAGATCGCGGACCGCGCCGCCGACGAAGTAGCTCTCGTGGCCGGCGCGGCGGAGCGTGCGCAACACGCGCAGCGCCGCCGGATCGGGGGAGGGGAAGGCGTCGGGCGCGGACAGATCGGGCATGCGGTCTCCTCGGGGACTCTGCCGCTTCGTGTCGCCTTCGGCCGCCGGTCCCGCGGGAAAGCGGGGCCCGGAGGTTGACAGGCGACGGCGGGCGTTCGACAATCGGCGCCCGTTCGCCGTGCTGGAATTCTTTCGCTACCCAGGTGGAACGCCACCCCGACGCCAGGAGCCGACGCATGAACCCGCGCAACCGCTACGCCGACAATGGCCCCAAGGACCCCGCCTGCATGCACTACCGCCGGGACTGGGAAAACCCCGAGCTTACGCAGATCAACCGGGAGCTCCTCCACGCCCCCTGGGGCGCGTACGAGTCCGACGCGCAGGCGCTTGCCGGCGACCGCGACGCCTCGGCGCACGTGCTCTCGCTCGACGGCGAGTGGCAATTCTACCTCGCGCCGGCGCCGGAGCAAGTGCCGGACGGATTCTGGACCGCCGACTTCGACGACGCGGACTGGGCGGCCATCCAGGTGCCGGGCAACTGGGAGGTGCAGGGCTTCGGCCAGCCGATCTACACCAACAGCATCTACCCGTTCCCGCTCGACCGGAAGGAACCCTATCTGCAGCGCCCGTCGACGGCGGCCGACGCCGAGGCGGATCGGTCGCTGCGGATGAACCCGCCCTTCGTCCCGGCGGACAACCCGACGGGGTGCTACCGCCGGACCTTTGCGCTGCCGGCGGGCTGGGACGGGCGGCGCGTCTTCGCGTGGTTCGGCGGGGTGGAGTCGGCCTTCTACCTGTGGGTGAACGGAAAGGCGGTGGGCTACTCGCAGGACAGCAAGCTGCCGGCCGAGTTCGAGCTCACCCCGTTCCTGCAGGCGGGGGAGAACGTGATCGCCGTGCAGGTGCACCGGTGGTCGGACGGGACGTGGCTGGAGGACCAGGACTACTGGTACCTGAGCGGCATCTTCCGCCCGGTGCGCCTGATTGCCAAGCCGGCGGTGCACATCCGCGACTGGTTTGTCCGCGGGACGCCGGACGCGCACGGCGAGGCGGCGAGCTTCCGCGCCGAGGTGAGCCTGGCGGCGCTGGACGGGTATGCGGACCACACGGTGCGGGTGCAGCTCTTTGACCCGGCGGGGGCGGTGGTCTGGGAGGAGACGCGCGCGCCGAGCCTGGAGCCGGGCTGGCGCCTCTCCGGCATCGCGACGGCGAGCTTCTTCCACCGGCTGCCGGCGGCGGCGAATTGGTTCCCCGAGGATCCGCAGCTCTACACGACGGTGATCACGCTCCTCGATCCGGACGGGACGGCCATCGACCGCGAGTCCTGCCGCACCGGCTTCCGGCGGATCGAGGTCCGGGACGGGGTGATCCTCCTCAACGGGGTGCGGATGATCTTCCGCGGCGTCAACCGCCACGAGCACGCGCTGGAGACGGGGCGGACCGTTTCGCGCGAGCACATGGAGCACGAGATCCGCACCATGAAGCAGCTCAACTTCAACGCGGTGCGGACCTGCCACTATCCGGACGATCCGCTCTGGTACGACCTCTGCGATGCGCACGGCATCTGCCTCGTCTGCGAGGCCGACCTGGAGACGCACGGGGTCAACGCGCTCCTCAGCAACCACCCCTCGTGGGCGAACGCCTACCTGGAGCGCGCGGTGCGGATGGCGCTGGTGCACAAGAACCATCCGTCGGTGGTCTCCTGGTCGCTCGGCAACGAGTCCGGCTGGGGGCCCAACCACGCGGCGATGGCGAACTGGCTGCGCTGCTACGACGACACGCGGCTGGTGCAGTACGAGAGCGACGCGCCGGGGGCCATCATCAGCGACCTGCGCGGAGACATGTACGCCCCGCCGAAGCGCATCATCGACATGCTGGCCGACGCGCGCGACACCCGGCCCATCGTGCTGGTGGAGTACCTCTACCAGATTCGGAACGCCGGCGGGGGGATGCACCTCTTCGCGGAGTTCCTGGAGCGGTTCGAGCGGTTCCAGGGGGGCTTTGTCTGGGACTGGCAGGACAAGTGCCTGGTGGGGACCGCGGAGGACGGGACCCGCTTCTGGGCCTACGGCGGGGATTTCGGCGAGGACTTTGTCGAGACCACGGTCCCGCTGCACATGACCTGCAACGGCGTGGTCCTGCCCGACATTACGCCGAAGCCGGTCGCCTGGGAGGTGAAGAATGTGCAGGCGCCGGTGCAGGTGGCGGCGCAGAATGCGGACGGCGGCGCGTTCCTTTTGCGCAACCGGCACCAGAGCGTGAATACGCCGGCCTACGCGATGCGCTGCCGTATTCTGGAGGATGGCGCGCCGATCCACGAAGAGGACGTGCCGCTGCCGGAGGCCGCGCCGATGACGGACGCGCCGTTCTCGGTGGACCTGGAGTCGCTTCTGCCGAAGAAGCAGCCGGGGAAGGAGTATCACATCGATTTCGTCATCGCCCTGGCGGAAGCCACCGACTGGGCGCCGGCGGGGCACGAGATTTCCACCGCGCAGTTCGCGCTGGCGGCTGCCGGATCCGCGACGCCGGCGGCGGTGAAGCCGGTTGCGGTGGCGTGTGCGGAAGACGGGAATGCGCTCCGTGTGACCGGGGCCGATGGCCTGGAGGTGGTCTTCGACACGGCGACGGGACGCCTGACCCGCTGCGCCGGCAAGGGGGGCGACTACCTGGCCGGCGGGGCGACCGGGGCGCGCTGGCGCCCGCAGTCGGGCCTGGACACGGACCCGAACTGGGGCTTCTACGAGCTCTGGAAGCCGCTCTTGCCCGAGCACCTGTCGCGTACGCCGGAGCGGTGCGAGGCGGTCGCGCTCCCGGACGGACGCGTGCGGGTGGAGACGGCGGCGCGCCTCGCCTCCGACGCCGGCCCCTTCGCCATCGGGTCGACCATTGCCTACACGATCTCCGGCGACGGGCGGATGCGGATCGAGGCCGAGATCGACATCGACCGCGGCCTCCAGCACGTCCCGCGCGTGGGGGTCGGCCTGGTGCTGCCGGCGGGGTTCGAGGACCTGGAGTGGTTCGGCTGCGGGCCGGACGAGAGCTACTGCGACCGCAAGCACCACACGCCGGTGGGCCTCCACAAGGCGACGGTGACCGACCAGCATGTCCCCTTCGTCCCGCCGGCCGAGTGCGGCGGGCACGAGGAGGTGCGCCGGGTGCGCATCGCCGCCGGCGACGGCCGCGTCCTGGAGGTGACGAGCCCCGCGCTCTTCCACTTCGACGCCCGCCACGCCAGCCTGGAGGACTACCGCGCGGCGCGGCACGACCATGAGCTCCCGCGGCGGCCGGAGACGTTTGTCCATCTCGACTGCCGGCACGCCGGGATCGGCGGCAACATGGCCTGGTCGACGGAGCTTGACCCGCAGCACCGGGCGCCGGCGGGGTGCTACCGCTTCCGCTTCGACCTGCGGTTTGCGTAATCGGACGCACAGGAGAAGGAGACTGCCTTGAACGTCATCGTCATTGTCGCCGACAGCCTGCGGGCCGACCACGTCGGCTGCTACGGGAGCGAGGTGCAGACGCCGAACATCGACGCCCTGGCCGCCGAGAGCGCGGTGCTGGAGAACGCCTACGCCGAAAACCTGCCCACCTTCCCCTGCCGGACGGCGTGGTGGACGGGGCAGTTTCACTTTCCGTCGCGGGGCTGGACGCCGCTGAAGGAATCGGACGTCACGCTCTCGGAAACACTGTACAGCAGCGGCTTCCGCTCGGCGCTGGTGACCGACACCTATCATTTTCACAAACCCGGCTTCAACCCGGGCCGGGGCTTCGACACGACCGTCTTCCTGCGCGGCCAGGAGTACGACCCCTGGGTGGTGGACGATGCGCCGGTCGACCTGTCGAAGACGCACCGCCTGCGCGGCAACGAAGGGGACGCCCACTGGCGGGCCTGCTTCGAGCAGTACATGAAGAACCGGACCCGCTTCGCGACCGAGGAGGACCACTGCGCGCCGCGGACGTTCCAGGCCGCGATGGACTGGCTGGAGCGCCGGCCGGAGCCGGGGGACGACCCGTTCTTCCTCTGGATCGACAGCTTCAGCCCCCACGAGCCGTGGGATCCGCCGGAACCGTACCGCTCGATGTACGACCCGGACTTCGACGGGTTCGAGATCATGGACCCGGTGCCGGGGCCGGTGCGCGACTACATGTCCGACGACGAGGTCCGCCATACGCATGCGCTCTATTGCGGCGTGGTGACGCTGGTCGACAAGTGGGTGGGCAAACTGCTCGAGAAGGTGCGCGCCCTGGGCCTCTGGGACGACACGCTCATCATGTTCACCAGCGACCACGGCGAGCCGTTCGCCGAACACGGCATCATCCGCAAGGCCGGGGCCTGGAACCACGAGTACCTGGCCCGCATCCCGTGGATCATCCGCCACCCCGACGGCCTGGGGGCGGGGGAGCGGTTCGACGCCTTCGCCCAGCCGCCCGACCTGATGCCGACGCTCTACGACGCGCTCGGGGTCACGACGGACCAACTGGTCCAGGGCACGAGCGTCCTGCCCGTGCTGCGGGGCGAAACGGAAGGGATCCGCGACTTCGCCGTCACCGCGTGGCACGAGCGCCAGTGGGCGATCCGCGACCAGGACTGGGCGTTCTTCCTCGACGTCGTCGTCGGCGAACCGAATGCGCTCTACGACCGGCGCCAGGACCGCGCCGAGCGGCACAACTTGCTCGGGGCGCATCCCGATGTGGCCGAGGCGCTGGAGCTGAAGCTGCGCCGCTTCGCCCACGAGGTGGAGCACGAGCGGAAGGAATGGGCCTGCGCGTCGAAACCGTAACGCCGGAAACCGAAAACACCTCCTGCAACGACCGCCCCCGCCCGGAACGCCGGACGGGGGCGGTTTCGTTTTGGCGCTGCCGTATTCGTCTCAGGCAGGCTCCAGGTTGCCGTTCAGCAGCGTGATCGGGATGGGCATGACGGTCGGTCGCCCTTCGACGGTGATCTCGAGGATCGCACGGTTCATCGCCTGGTCAACGCGGTCGGCGGCCAGCGCAAACGCCACCGTCGGCGGCGGGCCGAGCTGCGCCCCCAGGCTCTGCACGACGCCCTCCGGGGCAGGCAGCACGCTCCACCCGTCGGGGAGGTACCAGCGCAGCGTCAGGTTGGCCGGGATGTTGCGGTTGTTGTGGATGGTGACGCGGATGGTCTTCGTCTCGCCGGCGCGGATGGTGGGCGCCTCGCCGTAGTCCAGGTCGACGGTGAAGAAGGGGAAGCGGAAGCGCGGGCCGTTGAGCGAGGTCCAGAGGTCGCCGCCACCGTCGGGAGCGCGGAGCCGGTCGGCCGACGCGTCGGACAGATCGGTCGGCCGGGTCGGGTCGATCAGCCCGCCGCCGCCGTGGCGGCCGAGCGCCTGCAGCGCGATGCGCTCGGTGCGGTCGGTAAGTTCGTCCACCGTCCCCGCGAGGCACCAGAGGTCGCCGACGTTGAGGCAGATGGTCTTGATGCCGCGGCCGATGGGGTCGATCCAGCGCTGCGGGACAGCGTCCGCGCCGTGGAGAATGCCCCAGATGCTGCCGGCGGTCGCGCCGGTGCAGTCGGTGTCCTCGCCCATGTTGACGGTGGTGCAGATCATCTTGTCGAAGTCGTCGCCGCCGGCCAGGAGGCCGTAGACGTAGATGGCGATGTTCGAGGGGACGTCGTAGCCCTGCCGACCGGTGGCGAAGCCCTTCTCCCGGTCTTCGGGTGCGGTGAAGGCGGGGTTCCCCATGTGGCTGGAGCCGCGGTGGCGTTCGAGGATGAGGTCGCGCGCGGCGTGCATGTCCAGGCCGTCGCGGTGGCAGGCCGCCGCCGTGCGCACCGCCTGCGCGACGCCGCAGTCGGCGGGGATGTAGGAGAGGCCGATGTCGATGAGGGCCTCGAGGTCGTCGAGAACGAACGCCGCGGACTCCAGCGCCGCGGTGAAGACGGCGGCACAGGTGCCCTCTCCCTTGCCGTGGTCGAGGATGCTGTCCTCGTAGGCGTAGCGGGCCGCGACGGCGGGGAGCCCGGGTGCGATGCAGGCCCAGATCTCGGTGCGGATGAAGCTGCCGCAACTGTCGCGGTAGGCGTTCCGCCAGGCGCCGGTGACCGGCGGCAGGAGCCCCGAACGCATGTTGACCTTGCCGATGCCGTACTCCGCCCAGTGCGGGGCGACGTAGAGGCACCAGTAGTCGGCCAGGACGTGCGCGTCGAGATCGACCCCCTCGCGTTCGAGCGCGATGAGCCAGAGGAGCTGGATGTCGAGGTCGTCGTTCGGCAGCGGTTCGCCGCCGAGCTCCTGGGTGTAGAAGGTGACCTCGTTCTCCTGGCGCCGCCATTCGAACGGCGCGCCGAGGGTGCCGCCGATGTTCTTGCCGAGCCAGCAACCGAGCACGCGGTTGCGGAAGTCGTCGCGGTGGAGCCGCATGGGGAGTCGCCTGTCACTCTGCCCGTCGGGCGGGGTCGATTCGGTGGGGCCGCGCCTGCGGCCCGTCTGCAGGAGAGGATAGCCGGCGGCCCGGACGGCCGCCCGGAATGCGTTCCGGAACATCCGGACAATCTTCCGATCCCGGGAGACCGGGAGTTCGCGCCGCAACGGAAGGCCGGGAACGGGGGAAGGGGCGCGACGCGGTCAGGCGTTCCGCTTGCGGTAGGCGGAGGGGCTGAGGCCCTCGGCGGCGCGGAAGACGCGGGCAAAGTAGCTGCTGTCGGAGAAGCCGACCGAGCAGGCGATGGCGGTGACGCTCTCGCGGGTGGTGTCCAGAAGCCGCTTCGCCTCTTCGATGCGGACCTGTGCGAGGTACTGGAAGGGGCTGAGGCCGGTCGCCTGTTTGAAGGATTCGCAGAAGTAGTGCGGGCTGAGGAAGGCGCTCCGGGCAAGCTCGTCGAGCGAGAGCGCCTCGGCGAAGTGCGCCTCCATGTGCGCCACGGCGCGCTCGACCGCGGAGTGGCGGCCGCGGAGCTCGCGCGCCTGGGGCGGGGCGTCGGTGCGGGCGGCGGTGGCGCGGCCGAGGAGGACCAGGAACTCGGCCAGCCGACCGCGCGCGACGGCGCGGGAGCCGGGGCGGCGTTCGCGGCACTCGCGGGCGATGGTCTCGAGCGCCGCGGCGGCGCGGTCGCGCCCGGCCACGCCGAGGTGGAGCTTGTGGTGGATGCCGTCCTCGCGGCGGCAGACGGGTTCGGTCAGGAGCACCTGCACCACCCCCGGAATGTCGCGGAGATCGTCCGGCGCCGGCAGCGCCCCGGGCAGAAACATGACGTTGTAGATGAGGAAGGCCTTCGTCTCGCGGTAGGTGTGCCGCTCGCCCGGCGCGATGGCGAAGACATCCCCCGCCACGAGGCGGTGTTCGCCCGGGAGGGGGGCGGAGGGGGCGCCCGCGTCGTCGTCGGTGTCGGGGGCGAAGGCAATGGTCTGGAGCGCCTCGCCCCCGGCGACGAGGACGACCTCGACGAAATCGTGCGTGTGGTGCGGCACCTCCTGCGGCTGGTCGCTGAGCGTGACGTAGAGCGGGAAGTCCGGCTCGGGGAACCACTCGGCGACGGTGTAGGCGGCGGGGTCGGGCATCGGGGTCAGTCCCGTCCGGCGACCAGCGCCTCGCGCGCGGCAACGGCGAGGCGGTCGGCGGCTTCGTTCTCGGGGTGGTCGTTGTGCCCGCGCACCCAGCGCCACTCGACCGCGTGGGGCTCGACCGCCTGCAGGAGGCGCTCCCAGAGGTCCTGGTTGGCGACGGGCTTCTTCGCCTTCGTGCGCCAGCCGTTGCGGATCCAGGTGCGGATCCACTCCTTGGCGAAGGCGTTGTAGACGTACTGGCTGTCGGTGGTGACGGTCACCGCGCACGGGCGCTTGAGCGCCTCGAGGCCGGCCACGACGGCCATGATCTCCATCCGGTTGTTGGTGGTGTCGGGCTCGGCGCCGGAGAGCTCCTTGCGGCCGGGCGGGTCCTCGCAGAGGAGGATGGCGCCCCAGCCGCCGGGGCCGGGGTTGCCGCTGCAGGCGCCGTCGGTGTAGAGGTGCACGGTGTTGCGCATCGGGAGGTCCTTTGGCTTGCGGTCCGCAAGGGGCAGGGGCGGCGCATGGCTGGCATAGGATCGCTTTCAGGAAGACAGGACGACGATTCAAGCCGGCGGCGCATCGCCGGCGGCAGTCGCGCCCGCCGAGGCGCGGAGGTCCAGCAGGCGGTTGACCGCATGGGTCAGGCGGGCGAGGCTGTCCTCGGGCGGCAGGCCGGTCGGGACGGGGAGTCGGTCGCTGGGGGCCTCGCCGGCGACGAGCTGCTCGAGGAGCCGGGCCGCGCGGTCCACCGGGGCCTCCAGGACGCGGCCGAGGAGGACGCCGAGGAGGACGCAGAGCGTTACCCCGATCGCGCCGACTGCCAGGAGCAGCATGCGTGCGGCCGCTGCCGCGCGCCGGAATTCCGCAGGCGCGGCCTTCCCGGTGGCCGGCGTGGCGCTGTCGGATCCGCTGAGTTCGGCCGCCTGGTGCGCAACGCGCTCGATCGCCATATATCCCATCCCGACGATGGCGACCATCAGCAGGCCGACGATAAGAAAGCCGACCAGGATGCGCCCGCGCAACCCCAGATTCTGCATCGAAGAGCCCTCCTTTCGTCGACGAGCGTTGGGAACGTCGCGTCCGCGGGGGTGTTCTGCCGGCGCTTTCGGCGGATCCTACGCCGTTCCGTCGGCGTTGACGTAGCCGTGCCAGTCGTCGCCGATAACGCCGGCCTTGCGGTAGCCGTCCAGGAGGTGGGGGCAGGGGCAGCCGCCGAGATCGTCGGGGCTGCGGCCGGCCACGCGCGCGGCCACGCCCGCCAGCAGTTCGGGGAAGCGGCGGAGCGCGCTGTTGACGCGTTCCTGCTCGCCGGGCTCCACCATGCCCTCGAAGAGTTCGCCGGCCACGTAATCGCGCCGGACCGTCCCCTCGGCGCGGTTCATGATCATCGCGAAGCTGGCGTAACAGAGTTCGAGTTCGCGCGCGAGAAAGACCTCCGGCGCCAGCGTCGAGCCCACGAGTTCGGCGCCGAAGCTCTGGAGCTTGCGGATCTCGGCGGCGGTGTCGAGGCGCGGGCCCTCGGTGCAGGCATAGATCCCGCCGAAGCGGATGTCGATGTCCATCGAGCGCATCGTCTCGGAGAGCGCGTCGCGCAGCGACGGGCAGAAGAGCGGATTCTGCCGCAGAAAGCCGACGCCGCTGCTGGCGAAGAAGGTGTGCGGGCGGTTCTTGGTCTCGTCGATGACGTCCTCCAGCACCGCGAAGCTGCCGGTGGGGAAGCCTTCGGCGATGCTGCCGCACCCGGTCCAGGAGAGGACGTATTGCGCGCCGAGGTCCTTGAGCGCGTAGATGTTGGCCCGGTAGTTGACCGCACCGGCGTGGGTGCGGAACGCGTCCGCGCCGTGCCGGCTGAGGAAAAGGTATCCGCCCGCGTCGGTCGGGACGTCGAAGACCGGCTCCGACGGCCCGAACGGCGTCTCCTGCGTGCCCAGGTCCGTTCCGGCCACCAGCCCCTCCCGCAGCAGGCTGTAGGCTTCTCCCCCTCCGATGATGGCCAGACGGTTCATGGTGCGGCTCCTCCGTGCAGACTGGCGTAGAGTTCCCGGTACGAGATGCGCCCCGTCAGGAGCGCGGAAAAGCGTTCGGCGACGCGACGGCCCCGGCGGGTCCGCAGGATCAGCCCCTTGGCCCAGCGCGGCGTGCGCGCCGCATGCCGGGCGAAGCGGGCGGCGATGGCGAGATCGGACGCCAGTTCCTCCCCGATCACGGCATTGTACCATGCTTCGTCCCGCCGCGCAATCGCTTCGGCGGCCAGCGCCGCGCTCCGGACCGCGTAGTGGATGCCTTCGCCGGTCAGGGGGTCGACCAGCCCCGCTGCGTCGCCGCAGAGGAACAGCCCCTCACGGGCGTACCAGGGGCGGGGGGCCCGGAAATGCGGCAGCGGGGCGCCGCGGATATGGCGCACCGCACCGGCGTCGGCATGCGGAAAGGCGGCAGCGAAGGCAAAGAAGCGTTGCCGCAGGTCCGGCGCCGGCCAGCGGGACGTCCCGGCGCCGAGGCCCCATTCGTCGCCCCGCGGAAACGCCCAGGCGTAGCCGTCGGCGAGCGTCCGGAAGTCGAACCAGGCGGTACGGCGGGTCGCAGCCGGCGTGTCGGGAGGCAGCGGGGCGTACGCCTCGACCGCGATGCCGCGCGGCGGCGGCGGTTCGCCCAGGCTGCGGAGGACAGCGCTGTCGGCCCCGTCGCAGGCGGCGAGCGCAGGGGCGGCGAGCGTCGTTCCGTCCTGCAGGCGAACCCGCCAGCGTGCGTCTGCGCGCGCCACACCGACGACGCGCGCCCGTTCGCGGAGCGTGGCGCCGGCGGCCTGCGCGGCCCGGACGAGGGCGTGGTCGAACGCCGTGCGGTCCACGACACGGGCGTCGATGCCTTCGTCGACCGTCAGGCGGGCGCCCAGGGAAGCGGTCAACACGACGCGGTCCACGGTCGCGCGGAGGCCGCATGCATCCGGCGGGTCGAGCTCGGCCCAGGTCCGCAGGGGCAGGCCGCCGCCGCAGACCTTCGGCCGGGGGAATGCGGCGCGGTCCAGGAGAAGGGCCTCCCGGCCCGCGTCGGCGAGGCGGCGGGCGAGGACGCTGCCGGCCGGGCCCGCGCCCACGACAAGGATCTCCGCTTCGATCATCGTCGACCCCCGGTGTTGCCGTGGGCGGCTTCCCGCAGCACCTCGCCCAGCCGTTGTGCGTTGCGACGCGGGTTGAACGCCTCCTGCACAAAGGTCCGGGCCGTCTGTGCGCGGGCCTCGGCGTCCGCGGGATGGTCCAGGGTCTCGCGGAGGGCGTCGGCCAGGTGCGCGGGGTGGTCGGGCGGGGCCAGCAACCCCGTCTCCCGGTGGCGGATGGCTTCCGGCAGGCCGCCGACCTCGGTGCCGACGACGGGGACCCCCGCGGCCATGGCTTCCAGGAGCGCGTTGGGGATGCCGTCCCGGTCGCCGTCGGGGGCGACGGTGGAGGGCTGGACGTAGACGGCCGCTTCGGCCAGGGAAGCGCGCACCGCCCCGGGTGTTGCCCGCCCGGCCCACGTTACGGACGTCTGCACGCCGAGCGCGCTTGCGCGGTCCCGGAGCGCGTCGGCGTCGGGTCCGTCGCCGAGGATGCGGAGCCTCAGGTCGGGCCGGTCCCGGTGGAGCGCGGCGAAGGCCTCCAGCAGCACGGGGTAGCCTTTCTTCGGGACCAGGCGTCCGACCGAAAGCAGCAGCGGCGGGGCGGCCGGCGTGCGCTCGATGCCGAAGAAGTCGCCCGGGATGCCGTGGTGCACCAGGCGGAGGTGTTCGTACGAAAGCCCGGCCGCCGCGGCGGCTGCACGTCCGGCATCGGAGCAGATCAGGACACGGGCCGCCCGGCGGGCGGCGCGGATACCGGGGGCCCAGGGGACGAAGAGGTCCCGCGCGTGCGCCGAGACGACGAACCCCGCTTTCCACCCGGCGGCCAACCCCGGTCCCGCCACCGCCGGAACGGAGGCGAACTGCGCCAGCACGACATCCGGGGCCGGAAGCCCGGCAAGGGCGCTCCAGACCCAGCCGGTGCGGCGAAGACCATGCGGCCCCAGGCGTGCGAGCGCTGCCAGGGCGCGCAGGCGCGCAGGCAGGGACGGCGGAGCGGGACGGAGGGGAGGGGGCGCTTCGTCTCCAACGGCCCATTCCCGGGCAGGGCGGGTCAGCGCCCCGACGGCGACCTCGTGGCCGAGTGCGCGCAGTCCGTCCGCTTCGCGCGCAATGAAGGTCTCGGTCGGGGACGGGAAGTGTTCGGTCAGGACGGCGATGCGCATGGGTTGCGTTCCCGATGGCCGCGTCGGCATGGGGGTCGACGCGGCGGGGTCGTTTCGGAACCGGAACGGCATGCCATTTCAGCGGGATGGGGCTATCGCCGCCAGGGGAGAAACAGGATGCTGTCGCGTCCCTGGTCGTATACGAATCGGCAGCCTTTTAGCGCCGTGTCGCCGGGGGCGTGGCCGCCGGCGTTTGCGACGCCCACGCCGGGGTGCAGCAGCCGCAAAACGTTGCTTTCCGCACGCAGTGTCCC
>CAZKKD010000069.1:0-4855 GCA_964553265.1 uncultured Planctomycetales bacterium
AATCCGTGCCACCCTCTGCTGCTGTTCCCTGTTCTTCATCCGCGTTCATCTGCGGGTATCTGCGTTCATCTGCGTTCTGCAGTTGTGGTGCTGTCCGCCTGCGTCGCGGCGTCGGGTGCGGCGGTGGGGGGCGCCGGGTCGGTCCGGCCGAGCTGGCCGGGGAGCCAGGTCTTGACGAAGGCGTCGAAGTTGTGCTTGCCGAAGCCGTGGCCGACGCGGGGCTGGTCGAAGATGCGCTTCGGGCCGGGGATGCCGTTGTACGCGGCGTAGACCCCGCTCGGCGGGCAGGTGCCGTCGATGAAGCCGACCCCCACCACCGCGGGCACGCGCACGCGCCGCGCAAAGAAGATGGTGTCGAAGTAGCCGCTCATCCGCAGCGTGGCGTCCTGGATGGCCGGCTCCTGCCAGGAGGCGAGGTTGGGCCAGCCGGTGCCGCGGCCGACGGTGTAGCCGGCGTGGTCGCAGAGGGCGGGCTTGTCCGCGGCGCAGGCGGTCACCTGCCGGTTGAACCCGGCCATGAGGAGGGCGAACGCGCCGCCCTGGCTGCCGCCGACCATGACGCAGTGCTTCCCGTCCCACGGGTACTCGGAGGCGACGTACTCGATCATCCGGTCCACGCCCAGGACGGCGCGCTTCCAGTAGCAGGCCTCCCGGTCGGGCGCGCCGAGGCGGATGTAGTTCCAGAGGTCTTCCTTCAGGTGGCGGTCGAGCTCGGCCTTCGGCATGTTGGGGTCGTGCGCGTGGACGCTGACGATGAGCTGCATCGCCCCGACCGCGTCGTGGCGCGCCATCGGCGCGGAGGGCGCGCGCAGGTTGGCGCCCGGAACCTGCACCACCAGGGGGAAGGGCCCGTCGCCCTCCGGCACGGTGAGGTAGCCCCACGCCCGCGTGCCGCCGATGTTGGCGAGGCTCAGCTTCCAGGCGCGGCTGCCCTTGGCCTTCCACTTCGTCCAGGGGGTGACCCGGGCGTCGACGGGGATGGCGTCGCGCTCTTCGCGGGCCGCGGCCCAGAAGGCGTCGAAGTCTTCCGGCTCCGCCGCCGCGGGCTCGATCTCCCCGGGGGCAAACGCGACCGCGGCCAGGCCGCCGCCGACAGGCTGGCCCGTTTCCGGCACGTACGCGGCCCGGCAGGTGACGAAGCCGGGAGCCTCGCTCGCAATGGTCACCCGTGCCCCGTCCGCGCTGAGGGGCAGGGTTGTTTCAAGAAGCGGGGCCGGCGGTTCGCGCAGCGTGTCGCTGAAGTCGTCGCGGAGGGTGACGCGGACCGAGCCTTCGGTCACAGCCTCGTCGCTCCGGCGTACCGTGATGACGAACGCAGCGGTTTCGCCGAGGGCATAGCGCGCGTCCTCGCGGTCGGTCCGCACCGTCACCGACAGCTTCTCCGCCTTCGGCTTGTCTTCACCGGCCCGGCAAAGGCCGGCCCCGACGAAGCCGGCTCCGACGAGGAGCACCACCGCCATCCCGAGTACCATCCTGAGCACCGTTCCGCGCATCATCCCGTGGCTGCGCTGCATCGTTCCGTCCTTTCCTGTTCATTCCGCAAGAGTTCAGTGCCCCTCTCCCCCCGGGAGAGGGTGCGGGTGAGGGCGATGGCCTTGAAGCGTTGCGGCTGCCACCCCCTCACCCCGGCCCTCTCCCGGCGGGAGAGGGAGAAGCAACTGCGTAGGCCGGACGAAGTCCGGCTTCGCGAGCGGCGCAAGGTGTGCTGCGCCGGACTTCGTCCGGCCTACTGCGCTGTCCATTTCCGCAAGAGTGTAATGCCCTCTCCCTCTGGGAGAGGGTGCGGGTGAGGGCGATGGCATGGATTTCAATCCGTGCCCCCCGATTGTTGTCATCCACTCGTTCAGTCCGCTTCGGTGTTTGTCTCCTGATCGCGTGTCGGCGCGGCCTGGTCCAGCACGCAGCGGAAGCCGACCCAGAGCCAGTTGTCGATGTGGGGCGGGTTGGCCTCGCGGTAGGCGCTGCGGAGGTACGTCCGGTCCCACTGCCAGCTCCCGCCCTTCAGCACCTTGTGCGTGCCGCTGCCGGGGCCCGCGGGGTTGATGGCGGGCGAGCGGCGGTGCGCGTCGGGGGCGTGCCAGTCGCGGACGTATTCCCAGCAGTTGCCGGCCATGTCCTCCACGCCAAAGGGGCTGGTCCCGGCCGGACGCGTCCTCACCGGGTGCGGCCACGGCTCGTCCGCATGGAGCGTGTTGGCCTGGCACCAGCATCGGTCCGGGTCCCAGGCGTTGCCCCACGGGTAGACGCGGCCGTCGTCGCCGCGCGCGGCGCGCTCCCACTGCGCCTCGGTCGGCAGGCGGACGCCGGCCCACTCGGCGTAGGCGGCGGCCTGGCGCCAGTTGAGGCCGAGCATCGGGGTCTCGCCCTCCAGGGCCTTGCCCCAGAACTCGGCCGGCATCTTCCGCCCGGTGGCCTCGCAGAAGGTCCGGTACATCGCCGCGGTCACGGGCGTGCGGTAGATCCAGTACCCGTCCAGGTGGATGCGGCGCTCCGGGCGCTCGCCGCGCTGGCTGTCGGGGGCGTTGCTGCCCCGGAGGAACGACCCCGCCGGGATCCAGACCAGCTCCGCCCCGTCGACGGGGTTGACCCGGGTGCGCGGCGCGGCGTCGGGTTCCGCCGCCTCGACCCGCAGCGTCACCGGCGGCAGCGCGGCGCGGAAGGGCTCCTTGCCGCGCCCGGACGGGATCGCGACCGGGCGGCCGGGGAAGGTGATCTCAATGCGGCGCTCATCGGCAACCGCCCGGATCCGGACCCCCGCGGTATCGGCGACCGGGGTGGTGAGCGTGACCGTGAGCCCGTCGCCGCGGATCAGCTTCACCTCCGCGTCGCCGTCGCCCGCGGCAAAGTCCACCGTGCGCTCCTCGGCGTCCGGCACCGCTTCCACCGCGTCGAGCCGGGGGTCCATGTTGTCGCGGCGGGCGCGGCTCTCGTCCTCCTGCAGCGCGCCGGTCACCCCGCCGGCGGGGTCCGTGGGGGGGGCGAAGGCCTGTTCCACGCCGCCGCCGCGCACCACCACCCGCGCCGCGGCGGGGTCGGGCAGGTACAGGTTCCACGCCAGGCCGAACCGGCCGTTCACCTGCTGCCCGTGCCCGTCAAAGCTGTACCGCCGCTCCACCCGCAGCGCCGTCCCGTCGTCGGCAAGCACGTAGTCCAGGTCGACCAGCTGGTCGCGCGCCCACTTCCACTGGCCGACCTCCAGCTTCGCGGTGGTCCGGATCGCGGGCCCGTCCACCTTCGCCTCGCGCAGGCACCAGACGAACCGCCGCACCGTCTCGCGGCAGCCGGGCGCGCCGGTGAAGCAGAGGATCTCCCTGCCGGTGGGCTTGTGAACCAGCGACACGGCGCGCGCCTGCAGGTTCGGGACCACCTCCAGCCGCAGCGCATCCGACGCCACCGCCAGCACCGGGCCGCCCCGTTTGCCGACCAGCGACGCGATCTCCCGCTCGTGGCTCGCGCCGGGGAACGCCCGCCGCCGCCGGATGGCCGCCACGCCGCGCCGGAGCCGCGCGACCGCGTCCGGACGCCCGCCGGGGACGAACCAGACCGCCCCGTCCTCCAGCGCCGGCGTGTGCGCGAGCGCCCCCATGTCGTCGAGGAGGATGCTGTCCACCGCGCTCGCCCGCGCCTCGGCCACCCGGTGCGCGTAGGCGGGGTCGTCCTCCGTCTCGGCGGCGGCCTGTGCGAGGGCGAGGATCTGGTCCAGCCGCTCGGCCACCGGGGCGGGGTACAGCTTCTCCCGCAGCGTTGCGGGCCAGTAGTTCCACCGTGCAAGGCAGGCGGCGTACCCGCTCTCGCGCCCGTTCCGCTCCGCCGCCTGGAGGAAGTCCCACACCAGCGGCGCGGCCCGCGGGCCGTAGTAGCCCTGCAGGAAGTCGCGGATGAGCGCGTCGGCGTCGGCGTCGGGGTTCCACAAGATCTTGAGGTACAGCCAGTTGCGGAGCCACGCAAAGTTTCCCGACCCCCACCCCACCTGGAACTGCCCCCCCGTGATGCCGCATTCGCGCCAGAAACGGATGTTGTCCACCGAGTTGTACAGGTTCGGCCAGTAATACGGCCCCCAGTGCGACCAGTCCCAGGTGGTGACCCGTCCGGGCGCGACCGTGGGCCAGTTCTGCAGCGCTTCGCGGTAGTCGCGGTTGTGAATGTTTTCACGAATCGGCCCCAACTGGTCCCCGCTCGGGCCCGGCGCCACCGACGAGGAGACCACGTTGATCCACAAAAGGGGGTGCGGTTTCAACGTTTTCGGCACCGGAAGCGTACCGAAGTACGCAAACGTGCAGATCCCCTGCTCGGGGTAGGTCTTCGCCGTCTCTTCCAGCACCCGGTTCATCATGAGGAGGAGGGGCGCGGCCTCGCTGCCTTCCTTCGCCACCAGCGCGCGGCAGACCGGGCACTCGCACGCGGTAAACCCGTCCCCCTGGCCGATCTGGAGCGGATTGGCCGGGTCGAGCGACGGCTTTTTGCGGATCGCCTCCGCCGTGGCGGCGGCGCGGCGCGCCATGGTTTCCTTCACCGCCTCGGCGAAGGCGCTGGCCATTTCCGGATTCGTATAGCAGAACGCCATGCTCCACGTCTTCGTCCGTTTGCCCCCGACGAGCGGATACCACTCCGGATGCGCCTCAAAGTGTTCCTGCGGCGGGAGATAGTTGTAAAAGGTATGGCTCGAGCAGACCGTGTCCGCCGGCAGGCCACCGCCGCGGTTGCGGTGCACCCAGCCGCTCTGGAAGGCATGGGGGTAGTAAATGAAGCTCCGGATTTGGATTGCGGGTTCCTGCGTCTCCACAAACGGCGCGATCCGGAGCGTGGCGCGCGTGGGCGCCACCTCCACGTCCGGGGCGTAGACCCGGCAGCCGAC
>CAZKKD010000069.1:4865-13209 GCA_964553265.1 uncultured Planctomycetales bacterium
ATATTTGAGGCCGAGTTCCGTCGATGCCTCCAGCGTCAGGCGCCCGTCCGCCGCGGTCAGCCGGTACGCCTGCCGCGCGGTGGGGCGGTCGCTGGCCCCCGGCACGGCGTCGACGAGACGCAGTTCGACCGTGTCGGGCACGCCGTCGGGACGCTCCGCGCCGGCCGCAACCACCGGCAGCGCGGCGCCAGTGCTCCGCTGCAACACCTCCGCCAGCGCCGCGGCAATGTCGGCGTGGCCGTGGTGCACGATGGCGGCGCGCGGCGATCCGTCCTCGGCAAGAAGCACCCCGTCCGCACCGTCGCCGGCGCGCGCCGCCGGCACAGCGGCGCCCGCCAGCAGCACCAGCAGGGCGAGGGCGCGGACCCAGCGGGCGCGGGGCCCGGCAGGGGGTCGGGGGGCGCGCGGACGGGGGTGGGGCCGGATTTGTGCGAAAAACAAAACAGGCAAAGCGCAATCGACCTGCGGGTCCGGTTTCATCGCAATTCCTCTCCGAGAAGGCGGTTGTGTCTGAAAAGCGAATGGTTTCGAAAACGGGTACGGAAAAAACCGGTTGACGAAACTATATATGCAGTATATAAGAAAAAGCAAGCGAGAATACAGGAGAAATCGCCTTGGTCGATATCCGACGCAAAAGCAAGCGCAACATGGTGAAGGAGCGGTTTCTGAATTGGGCCGCCGAGCACAAGGTGTGTGACGGCGACCAGGTGCTGTCACAGAACGAGCTGGCGAGCGCGGCCGGCGTCTCGCCGCTGACGGCGTTCAAGGCGCTGGCGGAGCTGGAGGAAGAGGGCATTGTGCACCGCGTCAAGGGGCGCGGCACGTTCTGGGGGCCGCGCGAGGCGCGGCCGGCGACGCGGTCGGCGTGCCTGATCCTGCCCGGGGTCGGGGTGGACCAGCCGGCGCACAACCCGGACTACTACCTGGCGGTGCAGAACCTGATGAGTGCGTTTTTCCAGGCCGCGGGCGAGACGTGGAAGGCGACCGTCGAGACGGTGCCGCTGGCGGAGGACGCACTGCCGGACCCGGTATCGTATGCGCAGTACGGGTGCGTGTTTTTTCACCATACCCGCCAGCCGCAGGCGCTGCTGGAGGCGTTGGTCGCGAAACGCGTCGTGCCGGTGGCGGTGATCGGTTCGGCCGACCGATCGCTGGCCTGCCTCTCGGTGGAGCACGACCGGCGCGAGGGCGTGCGCACGGGCGTGCGGTACCTGGCTTCGCGCGGGTACCGGCGGATCGCCTATCTCGGGACGGAGGAGTGGTGGGGCGAGCTCTCGCACGAGGGCTACCTGGCGGGCCTGGCGGATGCGGGCCTGGAAGCCGACCCCGCGCTCCACGTCCGGGTGCCGAGCCTGCCGCCCAACGCGCGGCAGGGCGCGCGGACGCTGCTGGAAGCGGGCCGCCCGTTCGACGCCGTCTTCGTGGACCAGGATCTGCGCGCGGTCTGGGCGCTGGAGGAATTCCGCGACGCGGGGCTGCGGGTACCGGACGAGCTGGGGGTGATGGGGTACGAGGGGATCTCGGCGGTGGTGGACTACCCGCCGTGCCTCACCTCGGTGCGCATCCCCTACCCGGAGATGATCCGCTCGGCGCTGGGCGTCTTCGAAGCGGCGGGCGCCGCGGCCGATGCGGCGCGGAACATTGTGTTTTACGGAACGGTGCACGAGGGCAGAACGACGCGATAGCGTGGAGGTGCCGGACGCGAAGCGCAGAACGGGGAGGGAGCGCCATGCGTTGCAGGTGGCCATCGGGCCGGCCGGGTCGGCGAAGCGGTTTTACCCTGGTGGAGCTTCTCGTGGTGATTGCGATCATCAGCGTGCTGGCGGGGCTGCTGCTGCCGGCGCTGGAAAGCGCACTGGCGCAGGCGCGGACCATTGCCTGCCAGAACAACATGAAGCAGATGGGCACGGCGCTGGCACTGTACCACTCCGAATACGATGAGTATTACCCGGCCTTTGCGTCCAGCGAAAAGGTCTATTGGGATTACGCGACCCGTGGCTACTTCAACCACGACGATGTGCCGTTCTGGATGATTGCATTCTCTCCCTACCTGCTCGGGGAGGCCATGGACGATCCGTGGGGCGCGGGGGCGGGCGCGGCGGAAGTCTACGACACCGGGCGGGACGTCTTTGCCTGTCCGGCTGCGAAGGCTTCCTGGTGGGTCTACGTCGACAACCTGCGGAAGCGTTCGTTCGAATCGCGGAACCATCCCTACGTGGTCAACAAGGCGGTGCATGGCCAGGTGAACGGCCCGCCGCCGTCGGAGTCGGCGCCGCTCTCGTTGAAGCAGAGCCAGGTCGTCAATCCCTCCGCCCGGCCGTACCTGGCCGATGCCAACCGGAATTATTATGTGCGTCCCGGCGCTTTCAACTGGAATGATTCGCCGCAGGACGAAGAGACCCCGGGCGCGAATTACAAGAACAACGACGCCGCGACGCTTGGCTACCTGCACGGCTACGGGGCGAACTTCCTTTTTGCCGATGCGCACGTGGAGCGCCGCGGCCGGGTGGTGGAGCGCAGCGGCGAGGCCGGGAACGTCTACGGATTTCAGTCCAAGACGGAGATGGACCGCTGGACGACCTCGTTCTGACGCGCGCGGCTGCCGGGGCCGGGGTCGGCGACCCGGCGCTCCTGGTGAAGGCGGCAGTCTGAACGTACCAAGAGATGGAAGCGGAGGTCAAGCGGGATGAGCACCTCGCGCCGTGCAGGACGGGACGGTTTCACCCTGGTGGAGCTCCTGGTGGTGGTTGCCATCATCAGCATCCTGGCGGGGCTGCTGCTGCCGGCGCTGGAGGCAGCGCTGGATGCGGCACGGAGCGTCCACTGCATGAACAACATGCGCCAGATTGGCGCCGCCGCCAGTCTTTACACCAACGATCACCAAGGTTACTTCGGATTTGGGTTTCTGGGCGTTTCCAATTCCGGCCTTGAGCAATATGAACCATACCTAGAGGCGCAGATTTCGGTAAGTGCCTGGGGCGCAAGAAACCACATTGATGGAATGATCTTCTGCCCAAATTACACCTATACAAAAGACATTCTGCTGCATCAGCCGAAACATGGCAATGGTGACGGCTTGATTACCTGCTTCAGCAACCAGGCGCGCTCCTACCAGCAGAATGGCTGGTCGCAGGGCCCAAGCTATTATCATGCGGATGATCCAGAATACAGAAATTGGAACTACTGGCGGGTCGGCAGCATTTCCCGTTCGCCTTCCAATCTCATTCTGGCGGGCGAGGCGTACGGACATTCCGGCCTGAAGTCATGGGAGACCTTCTACTACAACCCACGCCATGGTGGACGCGCGCCCAGTGCGCAGGTGGATGGCAGCGCCAAATTCCATCTGTATCAGAGTGGTCTGGGGCAGGCCGGTTACCTTCACCCCAATGTTCCACCGTACGGCCCCAACTGGCACGTCAACAACAGCTATACGGTTGAATCGTGGGGGCTCTACCTGCACCCCCTCTATTCGGCTCCTTATTAGATGGAATCTCTGTCATGACTTTGAACACGGTAATGCGATGGAAGGTCTGGCCCCCGGGGCCGGCCGCGACCACGATTCCGAGGCCGTACGCGAGGCGACCGGCTGTTGTTGCGCCGGGGCGGGGTGGATTCACGCTCGTTGAGCTCCTGGTGGTGGTTGCCATCATCAGCATCCTGGCGGGGCTGCTGCTGCCGGCGCTGGAGGCAGCGCTGGATGCGGCACGCACCACCCACTGCGCCAACAACATGGGGCAGATCGGCCGGACCGCGTTCATGTACGCCAACGACAGCGACGGCTATTTCGGCTTCGGCCGTCCGCTCTCCAGCCAGAGCTGGAACGAGGACCTGGAGCAGTTCGAGCCGTACCTGGAACTGGAGGTGATGGTGAGCGCCTGGGGCGCGAAAGCGAAGATGGACCGGATGCTCATCTGCCCGTCGTACGGGTACGAGCGGGACGTGCTGGCGCATCAGCCGCAGACGAGCCAGGGCGACCAGGTGCCGAGCGCGCGGCAGAACTCCTTCTGCACCTACCGGCAGAACACCTGGTCGTCGGGCCCGAGTTCCTATGCGGTGAAGGTGGCCGGCTGGAGCCCGTACTTTCCGTACTGGCGGATGGAGGCGATCCGCCGCTCGCCGTCCAACCTGATCCTCGCGTTCGAGGGCTACAGCAATACGCAGGGCTACGGGTGGGGGGCGCTGTACTACAATCCGCGCCACGGCGACCGTTCGCCCGCCACGCAGGCGGACGGGAGCGTGAAGCTGCACCTCTACGAAAGCGGACTGGGCGGCGCGGGGCGCTTTTCCAGTCCGTTCAATCCGAACGACAACGTGAGCAACAGCTACACCGTCGAATCGTGGGGCAACTATCTGCATCCGTGGTACACGTCGAGCTACTGAAGGACACATCCATTCGTCAACCCGTCGCCGCTTGTCTGTCTTTGCGTATCTCTTGGAAAGGAACCGGCATGATCCGCACCGTCTGTCTTCCGCAGGGTTTCGTCGCTTGGCAACACGCGGGCCTTACGCTCTGTTTCGTCCTCTGCATCCTCCTGCTCTGCGCGGCTGCCCACGCCGGGGAGCCTGCCGCGGACGCGGCGCGCGTCCAGCCGCTGGACCTGATGAAGTTGAAGGGCGAGAAGGAGGTGGACCTGCAGAAGCTGGAGGAGGGGGTCTACCTCTGGGAGCTCTCGAAGACGGCGGGGCAGGGTCTCAGCATCGACATTGCGGACCTCGGCTTCGACCCGCGCGCGTACGACGAGTTCCGCTTCGACCTGCTGCCGGAAGGGTCGCTGACGCGGGTCATGATGAAGGTGAAGGCCTTTCCCGAGCCGATGAAGCTCCGGAGCTGGTACAGCAAGATGCGGACCGAGGTGGGCGAGTGGAGCGACATCCGCTTCGACATGCACGTCGACGACGACGGGTTCTGGTTCAAAACGAAGGAGCCCTACACCCCCTCGCTGGAACTCTCGATCAACAAGCGCTTCCAGGGCCTGCCGGGCGAGCCGGACTGGCGCAAGGCGACCATCCGCAACCCGCGCTTCGTCAAGAACCTGATCGGCCTCTCGTTCGATCACACCGCGGTGGTCCAGGAAGAGAACAGCGACGAGGTGGCCTACGTCTACACCCTCCAGGTGGAGAACCGGACCGACCGGGCGCAGGAGGTGACGCTGGACGCCGACTCGGAGAAGACGCTGAAGTACTTCGCCGTCGAGGCGCCGGCAACGGTCGCCCTCGCGGCCGGGGAGACGAAGGCGGTGCCGGTGCGGCTCTCCATCCCGCGCAACCTGGCGATGACGCTGCCGGCGCTCTACGCCGAGCGCATCGTCCCCCGGGTGGAGGTGCCGGGCGTGCCGGACTCGGACGTGGTGACGCTGATGGGCTACCGCCGCTGGCCGATGTGGGCGGTCGTGCCCGTCTTCCACCGCATCTGGTGGACGCCGGCGAGCTTCCAGGCGCACATCAAGGCGCGCAAGGACTATATCCCCCATTATGACCGGTGGGAGAAGACGGTTCTGGACGGCGCCAGGTCGGCGTTGGCGAAGGAGTGGCCCCTGCCGCCGGAGGACCTGATGCCGCCCGGGTACATCATGAGCTACCGCTGCCCGGACTGCAAAGGCTGGCTCAAGCCCGCGGGGCACGCCACCTTCCGCAAGCACCGCTGCGACAAGTGCGACAAGTTCTACGAGGGGATCGATCACCTGGACCAGGCGCATACCTGGCGCTACCTGGGCAACACCTTCGGCGCGATCCGGACGCTCTCGCTGGCGTGGCTCCTGACCGGCGAGGACGCGTACGCCGAGAAGGCGGTGGCCATGTTCACGCAATACGCCGACGCCTATCCCACCTTCCCGATGTCGCGCTACAGCTCCACCGCCGGCGGGGCGCGGCTCAACACCACGACGCTCTACAGCTGCTTCATCGCGATGGGGCTGCCGGAAGCGTTCAATTATCTCCACGAGGCGCCGGCCATGACGCCGGAAGCCTACCGGAAGATCCGGGCGTTCCTCCTCGACGAGGCCGGGCGGGTCGTGCGCCACTGCGTCTACGACTCGAACATGACCGCCGAGCACATCCGCTTCTACGGCAGCACCGCCCTCGCCACCGGCTACTGGCCCTACGCGGGCGAGGCGATCAACGGGGAGTTCGGCTGGCACGAGATGGTGGACCACGCCTTCAGCGAGGACGGCATCGGGCACGAGGCCGGCGCGTACCACAAGAGCATCTTTCACGCGATGCTGGGCTTCGCCGAGTTCGCGGCCGAGCACCAGGTGAACCTGCTCACCGCGCGCTTCAAGCGCGTCTTCGACGGGACGCTGACCGTCGGCGCGGCCGGGGGCGAGTCGTTCGCGCTCGCGTACGAGGTCTACCGCGACCCGCAGTACCTGCGCACGCTCAAGGGCGCCGGCGTCTTTCACGGCGTAC
This sequence comes from uncultured Planctomycetales bacterium, assembly GCA_964553265.1. Lineage (GTDB taxonomy): Bacteria > Planctomycetota > SZUA-567 > SZUA-567 > JAFGNG01 > CAZKKD01. Next base: position 11,271 of record CAZKKD010000069.1, read on the forward strand.
TGGGCCTGCCGGCGGCGGCGGCCATCCCGGTGCGGTCGCAGGTGCTGGGCGGGGTGGGGTACGTCTTCCTCCGCAAGGGGACGATGGCGGACAACCGGCAGATCCGCATCAACTACAAGAACAGCTTCGACCGCACCGAGAAGGACCGGCTGCAGACCAAGTTCATTCACAACGGCCGGCGCATCGACGCGGAAGTGAACCGCATGATGTACTCGGACCCGAACAGCAAGTGGATGTACCAGACCGCGGCGCACTCGACCATCGTCATCGACGGCGCGACGCAGACGGACGTGGCCGGGCGGCTGGTGGCGACGGACTTCGCGCCCGACGCGCCGGTGGCGGTGCTGGCCACCCGCCCCGACGCGCCGTTCTACCAGGGGGTGCAGCAGGTCCGCGGGGTGGCGCTGATCGGCCGGTGGCACGTCGTCTTCGACCGCGTCGCCGCCGACCGGGAGGTGACCATCGACCGGTACCAGTACGGGGTCGAACCGCTCGCCATCGACGCGGAGACCGCGCCGCTCTCCGACCTCGCCGCGTTGCCGGCGGCCGGGAAGTTCCACGACGCGGTCGGCGCCGCCGTGGGCCGAGAGGTGGACCTGCGCTACGGCCAGGCCAACCGGAAGGAGAAGGCGAAGGACGGGCCGATGCTGCTGCGCGTCGTTGCCGACCGCGACATGACCGCCTGCAAGGCGACGACGATCGGCGGCTGGTTCGGCGGTGCGATGGAGACGAGCTTCGTCCGCGTCACCGGCAGGGACGCCACCTTCCTCGCCGCCGCCACCGACGACGTGGAAGCGACCCCGCCGGCCCTCGCCATCGAGGAGAGCACCGACGCGCGGATGGTCCTCGCCGTGCGCGACGAGACGGTGGACGCGCGCATCGTGGTGGACCTCGCGGCCGGGACGGTGGCGGTGGAGGGGACGCTCGCGCCGCCGGTCGGCGACGCCCCGGCCGACCCGGAGGCCGTGACGGAAGAATAGCACGCCCGGCCGGCCCGGCGCACGCCCGCGCCGGGCCGGCATCCCCCTACGCAAAAGGACAGCACGAGGAGAACAACCATGAGCGAAGCGACCCCGATGCGGGTGGCGATGGTGGGCGTCGGCGGGTACGGACAGTGCCGGCGGCACAATCTGCGCGCGAGCGGGCTCTTCGATATCGTCGCGGTCTGCGATCGCGATCCCGACGCGCTCGCCGCGGCGGCGGACGAGGAGGCGGCGGCGCCGACCGAGTCGTACGGGACGCTTCTCGCCACGCCGGGGATCGAGGCGGTCTTCATCTCCACCGGCGCGAAGTACCACGCCGAGCAGGCGCTGGCCGCCATGGAGCGGGGCCTGCACGTCTTCGTGGAGAAGCCGCTCTGCGCCACCCCCGCCGAGTGCGACGCCCTCCTGGCCATGCAGACCCGGACGGGGCTGGTGGTCGGGATGGGGCACGAGGACCACCCGAACAAACCGGAGAGCCGGACGGTCCGGCGGCTCCTGGACGAGGGCGCGCTCGGGACGGTGGCCTCGTTCGAGCGCACGACCGCGCACAGCGGCGGCCTGGAGATGGCGCCCGGCGAGTGGCGGGCCGATCCGAAGGCGAACCCCGGCGGGATGCTGTTCCAGTGCGGGGTGCATGCGATCCACGAGCTCATGTACTACTTCGGACCGGTGACGCGGGTGTGCGCGACGATGCGCTACGACGTCCACGAGACCGCCACCGCCGACGTGGCGAACTGCCTGCTGACGTTCGCGTCGGGCGTGACCGGGACGCTGAACGCCTACCACGTGACGCCCTACCGGCATGCGCTGGCCATCTACGGCACGAAGCAGAGCCTCTTCAACGACCGGCGCAGCTACGGCGAGGAGAGCACCTTCCTGATCCAGACCCGCAAGCGCCAGGAGCCCGAGCCCTACGTGCCGCATCCCCTCGACGAGAAGGGCGACCCGTGCGGCGC
>CAZKKD010000070.1:0-13096 GCA_964553265.1 uncultured Planctomycetales bacterium
TGATGCGCGTGGAGGAGGCGGTGATCTCCCCGGAGAGCCCGTTCTGCGGCCAGACGCTGGCCGGGTGCGCGCTGCGCGAGCGGACCGGGCTCGTCGTCGTCGCCATCCGCCCGGCGGGGGCGGAGGAGTTTGTCTTCTGTCCGCCGCCGGAGCGTCCGCTGGCGGCCGGGGATGCGCTCATCGTGATGGGCGAGGTGGGGCAGATCCTGCAGTTGCGCCGCCTCGTGAACGGGCGGGGCGTGGCGGCGGAGCGGAGGCGGGGCGCATGAGCGGCGAACCGGGCGCGAAGACCGACATCGTCACCTGCCAGCGGCACCTGATCGTCTGCGGACTGAGCGGACCGGCGCAGCACATTCTCGCCGAGCTGGAGCAGTACAAGCGCCTGGCCGGCGACGGCGAACGCCTGGGGACCGGGGTGATCTCCCGCGACTTCGTGGCCATCGACGCGGACGAACGCGCCCTCGACCGCGCGCGCAAGCAGTACCCGCACGTCCGCACCATTGCCGGGGACGCCACCGAGGACGAGGTGCTCCGCCGGGCCGGGGTGCGGCAGGCGTACGGCATCTTTCCGGTGTTGCCAAGCAAGAAGGATAACCTCTTCATCACCTTCACCGCCAAGCAGATCCATCCCGAGATCCGCGTGGTGGCGAGCACCACCGACTTTCTGAACACGGGGCGCAAGCTGTTCCGCGCGGGAGCGGCAAGCGTGGTCTCGCCCAGCTTTATCGGGGGGCTGCGCCTGGTGAGCGAACTCGTCCGCCCGCACGCGACCGCGTTCCTGGACGAGATGCTGCGCACCAAGGTGAGCGATGTCCAGATCCAGGCGATCCGCCTCGGGGCCGACAGCCCGTTCCGCGACCAGACCATCGCGGCGCTGTCGCTCCCTTCCACCTACCATGTCCTCGCCGTCGCCCTCGTGCCGGCCGCGACCGATGCGCCGGTCTACAATCCACCCGGTGAGACGCAGTTGCGGAGCGGGGACGCGCTGGTCGTCTTCGGCAAGGGCGCCGACATCGCGCGTGTCCAGGAGGATGCGCGCGCGGCCGGACCGGGGGGGCGGCAGGGGTAGGGCCCGCGTGGGCGTCGGTGGAACGTCTGCGGCCGCGCGTCCGGCGGGACGAACAGGGGTTTGCAGCAGGGCGCTTCGGCTTTTGTCCTGAAGGGATGTCGACAACAGGGAAAGGAATGCGAAATGGCTTCTCCTCTCTTCCGGCCGGCGGACGAATGGCCGACGCTCGAATCGGTGGATGTGGTGGTGATCGGCGCCGGGCCGGGCGGCATCGGCGCGGCGGTGGCGGCGGCCCGCGGCGGCGCGCGCGTCTGCCTGGTCGAGAAGGCCTCCACCCCCGGCGGCATGGCCACGCTCGGCGGCTGCCCGCACCTCATGGGCTTCGGCATGCAGGGCCGGCAGATCGTGGCCGGGATCGGGGACGAGCTGGTCCGGCGGATCGACCGGCTCGGCCTGGCGGGCCTGCAGAACGACCGCCACGCCCCCGACCCGGAGCCCATCGGCGAGCGCGCACTGGACACGGACATCATCGCCAGCGTTCACGGCGTGCAGCGCGGGGCGTGGGACCTGCTGCACGACGCGGGCGTGGCCTGCCGGTTCCAGACCGCGCTCATCGGGGCGGTCGTGGAGGGCGACCGGATCGCGGCCGTGGCGGTGGACGGACCCGAGGGCGCGGGGCTGCTGCGGGCTAAGGCGTTTGTCGACGCCAGCGGCGACGCGGCGCTGGTGCACCGCGCCGGGGGCCGGACGCGGGAAGCCGACCCCGACGAGGCGATGACGAAGACGCTTCTCTTCGACGTCGCCAACGTCCGCGACTTCGACCACGCGGCGACGCGCCAGCGCTTTCACGAGCTGGCGGAAGCGGGCCGCGTCCCCATTGCGATCCAGGATCGCTTCATGGGCTATGCCTCGTTCGAGCCGGGCGTGGTGCATCTCAACTACACGGCGGTGGCCGGGGATGCGCTCCGCGGGGAGGACCTGGCCCGCATGGACCGCGAACTCCGCGCGCAGATCGACGAGGGCATCGCCTGGTACCGTGAGCATTTTCCCGGGTTCGAGGACTGCTTCCTGGCGCGGGCGGCCATGACGGTGGGCATCCGCGCCGGCCGGTCGGCGGTCGGGTGCGCGACGATCACGCAGGCGGACATCGACGAGGATACGCCGGTCGACGAGCCGGTGGCGGTGGGGCTGCGCCGCTACGGCGACCACGGGACCAGGTCCTTCGCAGCGGCCTGGGGCAAGCCGGTCAGCGGCACCCGCCCCATCCCCTGGGGGACGCTCCGGTCGGCCGACTTCCGCAACGTCGGGCTGGCGGGCCGGTCGATCAGCGCCGAGCCGAAGATGGGGACCTGCATCCGCTACATCGCCCAGTGCCTTGCCACCGGGCAGGCCGCCGGTACGGCCGCGGCGATGGCGCCGGACGGCGATCTGGGCGCGGTCGCGTACGCTGCGCTGCGGGAGCGCCTCGTCGCGGACGGTGCGCTGCTGGCCTGACCGTTGGCCCGGATCGCCACCGGCGCCCTGGTGCGACGGTGGCGATGCAGCACGCCTTTGCGTTTGACTTGCCTCGTGCGGTCCCGTACCATCCTGCTCGGGAAAAGACGGGTCCGGTTCGGGGATTGAGCGGAAAGGATGCGGGCATGCCTGCCGTGCGTGTGCTCTTCGGCGACGACGAGATGATGAAGGTCAATCTCGTCCGGGACATGTATGTGATCGGGCGCCAGGAGGGGTGCGAGATCCACATCGACAACCTCGGCGTCAGCCGCAACCACGCGCGCCTCATGCGCGACGGCGACGGCTACCGCGTTGAGGACCTCGGGTCGAGCAACGGCACCTACGTCAACGGCCAGCAGGTGCAGCGCCAGGCGCTCGCCGACGGCGACGTCATCACCCTCGGCAAGTTCGAGGTCATCTACCAGACCGCCAACTTCGACGATGTCCCCGTGGAGGACCGTCCCGCGACGACCAAGGGGGAGACGGTCGTCGACAACTTCGACGGCGCGCTCAACACCATGTCGATGGACGGCGACGCCATCCGCAAACGCATGGAAGAGATCCGCAGCAAGGACACCGCCGTGCAGGGCCGGGGCGACGCCCCCGCCCCCCGGCCCGCGGCGGCCCCGCCCGCCGGCGCCGGGGACGCGGAACTCCGCGCCCGCCAGGCCGAGATCGACATGCTGAAGCGCGACCTCGGCCGGATGCGGATCCTCGTGGTGCTGGTCGGTCTCATCGCCGCAGCCGCGGTCGTGGCGGCGGTGGTTCTCTCGCAGGGCTGAACCGGGGGAAGAACCGCAGCGCCATTCGGGAATGCAGCATGCCGAAGTCCATCCATGTCGCCATCGGTTCGACGCTCAGCCGCCCCGGCGCCGTTGAGGACAACCTGGCCCAGATCGCGGCGCATGCCTGGCGCGCCGCCGCCGACGGGGCCGATCTCCTCCTCACCCCCGAGCTCTCCGTGTCCGGGTACGGTCCGTATCCGGAGGTGCTGGCCACGGCCGAGCCGGCGGGCGACGGCCCGATCCACCAGGCGCTCGCCCGCCTGGCCGCCGATACGGGGGTGGTGGTGGCGGCCGGGCTCGCCGAGCGGGACGCGGGCCGTACCTTTCTGGTCCACGAGGTCGTCTTTCCGGACGGGTCGTACGTTGTGCAGCGCAAGAACCGCGTGACGCTCCACGAGCGGCCCTTCGACACGATGATGCAGCTTGTCCCGGAACGGAAGGACGACGAGATCGGTCAGCCGACGGGTGCGCCGACCTTCGAGACCTTTTCGGTCCGCGGTGTGCGTTGCGCGGTCGCCATCTGCGCGGACAACGGGGTGCGGGACCTCGACCCGATCCTCGCGCGCGCCGGCGTGGAGCTGCTGCTCGGTCCGTCCGGGGCGGGCGGCCGCCGGCAGGACCGCATCCGCGACGACGACCTTCGCACCGAGGCGGGCCGCGAGACCTATGCGCACTGGCTGGAGCAGACCTTCTTTCCCGGCCGCGACGCCATCCGGCGCTGCCTCCAGTGGGGGCGCGCGCAGGCGGCGGTGAACCTCTGCGGCTTCGACGGGAAGGAGAAGTACCACATCGGGCACGGCACCATCATCAACCCGATGGGCGAGATTCTTGCCGTCACCCCGGGCATGCCGAATCTCGACCGCCAGCGCCCCGCGTACGCGCACGCGGTGGTGGATGTCGAAGACCGCCTCTGCGCCCCCGAAGCCGCGCTCGGCTGAGCGCGGCCGGGCCGTCGCCCGCCTTTCCGCCGGGTTCTCCTTGCATTTGCATCGTGTCGGCGTATACCCGGCAGGGGTCGGGCCGGCAAGGGGCCGCGGCGCATCCGGCTGTCCGCCAGCACATGCAGAGGAGAAACCGATGGCAAAGCAACCCGGGGAGGTTGTTCTCAAAAACGGTCGCCAGAGCGCGACCTTCCGCAAGGTCAAGGGAGGCTACCGGCCGGAATGGTTCCGCCTCGCCGACCGGCCGATGCTGCGCTTCAAGGATCACGAGTGGCTGAACGTCGGGCAGGGCGCCCGCGTCACCGCGGGGAAGCTGCTGGAGCAGACGAAGGACGCCTGCACCTTCGGCGGGGTCGAGTGGTTCGGCGGAACGCGGGTCGAGTGGTATGTCCGCGTGGCCCGGCCGGCCGACGGGGGCGGCGGCTTCGTCGTCACCACGCGCATGGTGCCGCCGGACGAATCGATGGAAGTCCTCGAAGCCCTCACCGCCTACGAAACCCCATACGAATACGACGGGGATGAAGAGAGCATGTTCGTGATGTGCCAGCAGCCGGTCTACCGGTTCCGCGGCGGGGAGGAGCTGAGCGGTGCGGGCTACATGCACCCGCACTGGTACTACGGCCGCGGCGGCCGGGCACACCTCACCTATCCGTGCGCTTCGCCGCTGCTGTGTCACCGGGTGCGCGCCGCCGACGGCGGCAACGAACGTTGCATCATGCTGCTCGGCAACTGGGACGTCTGCTCGGCGAAGGACATGTTCGCCCAGCCCACGCGCGCGCTCGGCAGGAAGAAAGACGACGTCCCCTTTGACGACCCGAAACTTGCGGCCAAAGCCGGCTTGCATGGCACCAAGTACCTGATGGGGGCCGTCAACTGGAACACCTCGCTCCACAAGGACCCGAATGTCCTGGTGGAGCGCGAGGAAGGCCTGGCGCAGGAGGTGACCGTCGACTTCGCCGCGGCGCTTCCCGAACAGCGCTGGGACGCCTGGCTGGCGGCGGGCTGGGAACGCCTGGTGCGCATCCACCTTCCCCGCCACGGCGTCGTGCCGGCCCACGAGGTGGCCCGGTCGCGCGGCGCATCCTGGACGGCGGCGGCGGAGTGGCTGGCCAGTGCGCTGCAGCAGGAGGAGGGCTATCCCGGCTTTTTCGACCCGGAGGCGGGGACCTGCGTCTACGCGCCCGGCACCCGGCCGCGCTGGGACCCGGGCGTGGCCATCTTCTGCGGACAGTGGACGGGGCCGCTGGCCTATCTCGGGCGCGTCTGGGCCGATGCGCCGACCATCGAAGCCACGACGCGGCTGGAGCGCATCTTCGCCTCCGACACCGGCCACAAGGCCGAAAACATCTGGACCATCGGCCCGACGCCGCAGTACGTGGCGGTCCTGCGCAAGGCTGCCCTCACGGGGATCGAGGATGCGACCCTGGCGAAGGTCCGCGACTACGTCACCCGGCGGACCGACTATCTGCTCGACCCCCCCGCCGGCGCGAAGACCGGCGACGGGGGCATCTTTGCCTGGGACGCGTTCGCCAACCTGCTGGCGTCGGACCATTTCGACCGCAAGGGACGCGAGGCCGCGGCGAAGGCCTGCCTCGAGGTGGTGCTCGACCGGCTCGAGCACGCCTTCTGGACCTTCAACTGCGCGGCGGAGGGCGACCTGGTCGGCGCGGGGCAGAGCCGCCCGTTCGGCCACGCCATCGCGCTCTCGGCCTGCATGGAGGCCTACCTCCGCTTCGGGGAGGAGCGCTACCGCGACGCGGCGCTGCAATTCGCCAACCTCTTTCTCGGCATGCACTGCATCACCTGGAACGAGTCGCCGAGCGAGGACCTGGACACCCGCGGATGGTGCCACGGCTCCACCGGCGGGCGCGACCAGTGGGCCCAGCTGCCGCCGTGGGAGACGGGGCATGCGCACCTGCAGCTCGCCTACCTCATGCGCGAGGGGCTGGCGCGCGAGGGCATCTACGACGTGCTCTGGCTCTTCGCCCGGACGGGGCTGGCGCAGTTCCCGGCCGCGCGGACCATGAAGCGGCTCTACACCCCGCGGATGGAGATTGTCTACCGGCAGATCGACAGCCTGCCCACCGAGCGCGAGTTCTACCTGAGCCGCCCCTACCTGGCGTACGAGAACCCGTGGGACCAGACGATGGCCGCCGGCTACCAGGGCGTGGAGGGGATCCTCCTCAGCCTCTTCCTCGGCGGTGGCATCCTGGCCTCCACCGACGACCGGGTTTCCGTCTTCGTGCCGGAGGCGGCGCTCTACGCACCGGACCTGGCGCGGGGCTTCACCGCGCAGCTCTGGAATCCGCTGCCGCACCCGGTGGCGACGCGCATCGCCGCGCCCGTCCTGGGGCGGCGCGGCGGGAAAGCCCGGCTCTCCGGAGCCGTGAAGGCGACGCTCACGCCCGAAGCGGCGTTTACCGAACGGATGGAGGTGCCGCCGCGGACCGTGGTCGAGGTGGAGTGCAAGCTCGACTGAGCGCCCGGCGTGGACGCACGGTGCCGGCCGCCGGGGAAGCGGGGGTCGGGGAAACGCAGCAGGCCCCTCCGTTTCGGGAGGGGCCTGTCGTGTCAGCGGTCGTCGAGGCCGGGCGCCGGGCCGGCGGTCAGTTTTCCTTCCAGCGGAAGAACTCGCGGACGCTCTCCAGCTTCTTCTCCACGAGGTCGCTGGCGCCGGGGGCGCCCTCGGGGAATTCGCCCCGTTCGTTGACGAAGCCGGCCTTCATGATCTCGCCCTCGCGGGCGTCGACGTAGACGCGGTAGTAGGCCTGGTCGGGGTAGGTTTCGCGGCCCGCCCAGAACTGGTAGACGGTGACGCGGCCCTCGGGATCGGTTTCGATCCAGCGCGCTTTGCGCAGCATCGGCATCGCCTCCTGGAAGAAGGCGCCTTCGCGAATGTAGTTGGCGTCCAGCCACCGCAAGGCGTGGAGGCGCGTCTCCGGGTTGTCGCTGATGAGATCCCGGATGCGGCGCTTCTCGATGGGGCCGAGCGGCGGATCGGTCAGCATCCCGTGATCGCGGGAGGCCACCGAACGCGTCCCGCCGGCGAGGTCGCGGTCGGAGAGGATGTACTTCCATTCCACCAGTTCGCTCTCCAGCACGCCGTCGCCGTCGCACTTGATGCAGCGGAAGTCGATGGAGCTGTTGAACGGCATCTTGCGGATGCCGGTGCCCTTGCAGGTGGGGCAGGGGATGTCGCCCTCGGTGCGGATGTGCAAGAGCCGCGGCGTCTCCGGGTCCATCCAGACGGTGAGAAGCTGGTAGCGCCCGTAGCGGTCGCGCAGGCGGGTGCGGTAGGACTCGCCCCGCTGGATGCGCCCGGTGGCGGCGCTGACGGCCTGGGCGCTGTTGATGTTGGCCTCCAGCAGGTAGCGGCGCATGGCCTCGGACTGGATCGGCGCGGCGCTGGTGTGCCGCGGCCCGCCGAAGGGCAGGCACCCGGCCATGAACGTCGCCGCGAGGGCGAGGAGGCATGCGAATGGAATGCAAAAGCGAGTCCTGATCATGAATTCGTCCTGTTCTTCCGATGCGCCTGACCGGGCGGAAACCCTGTGCGGGACATCCGTTTCTGCAGGAGGGTGTCGTCTCCGGGGGCGCGATCCTTCTGTGTGCAAGGGATTCGTGAAGGTCGGGCTCGGCCTTCCCGGCCGGCGGACCCGGTGCGGAGCCGGGCGTTCATTCCGTCGGCGGCGGCAGGTCGGGCGCGTCGGGATCCTCGTCCGGTGCGGGCGGCGCGCTGTCGGGCGACGCCGGCGGCGCCTCCGCGCCTGCGGGCGGCGGCTGGACCCGGACGGTGCGGTTGGCGAAGACGCGGCCCTCGTGCGCGATGCGGAGTTCGTACGTGCCATAGCCGGGGAACGCCACCGGCAGCCGGACCACCAGTTCCAGCGGCCGCAGCCGGTCGGCCGCCTCGACCGCTTCGAGGCAGGTGGAGGCGACCACAGCGTTTCCGTCGAGGTGATGCGCGGTAAGATCGAGATCGTAGGTGCCGAACGCGTCGGTGAGTTCGGCGTAGAGATTGACGTGTCGCCAGAACGGCGTCCGCGGGGCGAAGATGTTGGAGTAGACCCCGACCAGCGTCTTCTTTCCGCTGCCCGCTTCGACGATGATCTGGTCGGCCAAAAGGACGGCCGACGCGACGGGCAGCGGCAAGCGCTCGGACATGCGCCGGGTCTCCCGGCGGGGGAGGGGGGTCAGCGGCCGGCGCCCACGGCTTCGGCTTCCGTCTCGGCCTCGGCGCCGGTCAGGCGATCGATCTCCTTCTTGACCGCTTCCATCTCTTTGCGCCATTTCAACCGTCCCTCGAATCCCACCACCTGCTGATACATGTGTTGTGCTTTGCGCAGTTCGCGCTCGAGGGCGCGCATGCGGTCGGAGTCATCGTGTGCCGACGCGTCATCGTCGTCCGCGCCGAAGTCATCCTGCTCTTCGGGGTTGATGCGGCCCTTTCGCCAGATCTGGCCGTAGTGCTTTCTGCAGTACCCCTTCGCGTGCGCTGGGTTGTTGCAGTTCTCCACCACACAGACTTTCTTGGCCATTGTCCGCAGAACCCCCTTCCTGCCGCGCCGCCCCAGGCACTCCGCCGGCGCGTTCAGCGCCCGCCGACGGGACCTTCTCCTCCTTGTGTTTCGAACCGACTGTGCGCGACCGCGATGGGCATTCCCCTGTGCCGGCCCATCTCCCCGAGCGGTCGATGCCAACCTAATGCCGGTCGTCTGTCCTGTCAAGGCAAAAAGCCGTCCAAGGCCTTCCGCCGGACGCTGGCGCCCGGCATGGCGCGCTGCCTGCAGGGGAAATTGTTCGGCGCTTGCCAGGGCCGGGAAGGGTGTGGTATAGTCCCGTCCGGGGGCGCCGCAGGGGGTGCGGTGGGGCTTTGCCGCGGCGTTCGACGGGAGGAAGGCATGGCAACGGTCTGGCTTGTCATCGGCTTTGCGGGGCAGGTGCTCCTCTTCGGCCGATGGGTGGTGCAGTGGTGGTCGAGCGAGCGCGCGAAGAGCCCGGTCATCCCGCTCGGCTACTGGTACATGTCGCTGGCCGGGGGGGCGGCGCTGATGGCGTACGCCATCCACCAGGCCGACGCCGTCTTCATTGTCGGAACCACGGTGGGCGAAGTCATCTACGTGCGCAATCTCCTGCTCTGGCGGCGCGCGTACAAGCCGCCGCTGGCGCCGGATCCCGCCGCGGCCATCTGCCCCCATTGCGGGGCCACGCCGCCGCCGCCGGACGCCGGCGAAGAGGCGGCGCCGATCGGGTGAGGCCGGGATCCGAGGGGAGGTGCGGAGCATGCCGACACGACACCAACGAGGACGCTGTGCTCGGCCGGCAGGGGGAGACTCCATGACACGACCACGTTGCCGCCCCCGTCTGGTGCTGTGCGCGGTCGCGCTGGCGCTGCTGGCCGGCGTCGCCTCCCCGGCCCGGGCGGCCGACAGCAAGGAAGAGCGCCGCCGGCGCGTCGAAGAAGCGGCCCGCGTCGGCAGCTACCCCGCCCGCGATTTCACCGAAGCCTTCGTCTACCAGAGCAAGAACTACATCGTCCGGACCAACACCAGCAAGGAGGTCGCCTTCTACGTCGGCGAGCTCATGGATTTCGCCCAGAAGCACTACCGGCGGATCTTCCGCTACACCGGCGAGATGCCCACCCTCGCCATCCATGCCTACCGCACCGACAGCGAGTACCAGCGGGTGGCCGTCAAGGCGGGCCTGCCCGGCTCGAACGGTTTCTTCAGCCGCCAGGGCGGCGAGAGCACCATCCACGTCGCCTATACCGATACCTACGGCGAGACGCAGCCGACCAAAACCCTCCTCCACGAGGGGACCCACCAGTTCGTCAGCATCGTGATGGACTATCGCATCCCCGAGACCTTCCGCCACCGCTTCGTCGACGGGATGGAGACGTTGCCGAGCGTACCTCTCTGGCTGAACGAAGGCCTGGCCACCTACATGGAATGCTCCTACTACGACGGCAACATCCTGGTCGTCGGCGAGGTCAATCGGCCCCGGCTGCTGGAGCTGCAGCACGAACTCCGGAGCAATCAGCACGTGCCGCTGGAGACGCTCTTCCGCACGCACAGTCCGCGCGCCTTCGGCCCCGCGCATTACGCTGCGGCGTGGGGAGTGGTCTACTGGTTCCGGCACGGGAAGGACCCGCGGGAGCGGGCGCTGAAGCGCCGGATCCTGACCGACTACCTGGCGGCCTGTCGGCGGGGCTTTTTCGAAAAGCCGGAGGCGGACCTCGAACCGTTCCTGACCGACGACTTCCAGGACCGCTGGCGCCGGCACATTGCCGCGCGGAGCTTCGAGGCCTTCACCCACATGACGGTGGGGCCGAACGGGTCGTTCGCGAAGTGGGAAGCGGTCTGGAAGAAGTGGATCCTGTCGCTCGATCCGAATGATCCGCACGGCGGCCTGGGCGATCAGAAAGCAGACGACTGATCCGGCGTCTCCGCGTCTGCCGACCGCAATCGCCGGACGGATCCTGCGCTCTCCCCGGAACCTGCCGATGGCCGGCTGCCGTCAGGACGACGCGGCGGTGTTGTCCCGTGCAACCGTCACGGGCTCGTCGGTCAGCGCGATGGCGGTCCCGTCCACCCGGACCTCGCACGGCGGGCCGTCCACGCGCGCCAGCTCCACGGCGTCGGGGCGCACCGTGACGCGCAGGCGCGTCCCCCGCCACCAGAGTCCGAAGCGGAACGAGGTCCAGGCCGCGGGCAGGAGCGGCGCGACCGAGAGCCGTCCCTCCGTCCAGCGCACCCCCCCGAAGCCGAAGACGACGCACTGCCACGCACCGGCCAGGCAGGCGGTGTGCACGCCCTGCCAGGCGTTGCCGTGGATGTCGTCCAGGTCCAGGCGGGCGGTGCGCAGAAAATAGTCGTACGCCATGCGTTCCCGCCCGAGCCGGGCGGCCAGGATGCTGTGGTGGCAGAAGCTGAGCGAGGAGTCGTGCGTGGTCTTCGGCTCGTAGAAGTCGAAGTCCGCCGCCAGTTCGCCCGGCGCGAAACGGTCTTCCAGCAGCAGGTGCGCGACCAGCAGGTCGCCTTGCCGCAGGAGCTGGGTGCGGAGAATGCGGTCGTAGGACCAGACGGCGTTGAGCGCCCCGTCCAGCGGTTCGGCCTGGAGGTCGTGGGGTTCGAGCTCGAGGAAGCGGTCGTCCTGCAGGCGGATGCCGCGCGCGTCGTCGCGGGGCAGGCGGATGCGCCCGGCCGCGTCGGCGAAGGCCGCGAGTTCGTCGTCGTCCACCTCCAGGCGCGCCCGGGCCGCGGCGGCCGCGGCGGGGCGGTCGGCCGCGAGACGTGCGAAGAGTTCGCCCGTCCGCAGCAGGCACTCGCGCGCCATGACGTTGGTGTAATAGTTGTTGTCCACCGCCTGGTGGTACTCGTCGGGGCCGAGCACGCGCTGGATAACGAGCTCCTCGCTCTCCGGACGCCGGTGGGCCCGGTCGAGCCAGAAACGGCTGGTCTCCACCAGGACGTCGATTCCGCCCTCGGCGATGAGGTCCAGGTCGCCGGTTGCGAGCCAGGTGAACCAGACCCCCCACGCCACGTCGGCGGTGACGTGGATGCCCGTCAGCGCGAACTGCCAGAGCGTGCAGCTTTCGTTGCCGTCCGCGTCGGCCATGAAGGGGTAGGCCGCGCCGTTCAGGCCCAGCTCGCGCGCCTTCGCCCGTGCCGCCGACAGCGTGCGGATGCGGAAGCGGACCAGGTCCTTCGCCGCCGCGGGCCGCACCAGGGCGAAGAGGGGCAGCATGAAGACCTCGGTGTCCCAGAAGTAGGTGCCGAAGTAGTGCTCGCCGGTCAGGCCCTTCGCGCCGATGTTGACCGTCCCGTCGCCGCCGGGGTCGTGCTGCGCCATCTGGTAGAGCGAGTACCGCAGCCCCTGCGTCAGCGCCCCTGCGCCGCTGGCTTCTTCGACGGCGATGTCCATCCCCGCCCAGGCCTCCTGCCAGGCGTCTTCCTGCTCGGCCAGGAGCGCGGCGTAGCCCGCCTCCGCCGCGGCCACGAGGACATGGCGCGCATACGTCTCGGGCGGCTCTCCATCGACGTCGGCGTCGCGCGAGGTGGCGACCGCCGCGAACTTCTCCAGCGTGACGGCCTGGCCATCGGTGACCGTTACGGCATGGAGGCTGGCGCTCCGCCACGTCGCTTCGTCCTGTTCGATGCGCCAGGCGCCGCCGTCCCCCTCCAGGCGCTCGAGCGCCATGGTGGCGATCACAATGCCCCCCGCCTGCGTCCGGCAGCGAACGCCGTGACCGCCGCAGCCTTCGTCCCGGAGAAAGGCGTGGTCGCCCAGGTGTTCGTGGCGCAGGTTGCGTGCCGCGCCGTCGACGCGGCTGACAAACTCCACCTTCCCGCTCCAGCCGAGCGGGGTGACCGTTACGCGCGTCGCGGCCAGGTGGCGCCGCGGTCGGGAAAGGAAACGCTCGGTCGCCAGGCGCAGGCGCTTGCCGCTGGGCGTCTGGCAGACCGCTTCACGGGTCAAGACGCCCCGGTCGAGGTGGAGCGAGCGCTCGTAGCTCTCCAGCACGCAGCGATTGAGATCGAGCGCTGCGCCGCCGATGCGGATCTCCACCGGCAGGAAGTCCGGCAGGTTCACCATCTCCGCCGGCGCGTCCGGACGGCCCTTGAGGCGGATCATGGTCGGGTTGGGGTAGGCGTCGAAGACGCCGGCGACGTAAGTGCCGCGCAATGAATCCGTCCCGCCGATGCCCTCTTCGAAGCCGGCGCGCTGGCCCATGTACCCGTTGGCGAGGGCGAAGAGGCCCTCCAGCGTCCGGTAGCGCATCGGGTCGAAGGTGGTCTCGGTCACCCGCCACGGGTGGACCTCGAGGAACGGTTCGGGCGTGTGGGCGGTGGTCATGGTCGGATCTC
>CAZKKD010000071.1:0-13071 GCA_964553265.1 uncultured Planctomycetales bacterium
TAAGATTCCCCTACAACTCTTCCTTCTCGCAATTCTTCACGATGCGCCGGAAAAGGTACTGCTTTTTTCGTTTTTTAAATAAAGAGCCGGATTGCAAGCTCCTTCCTAACATCGGGTTACGCTTTTACCCATAATTGCCTTTGCAGAAAGCCCCTTGCGAAGGAAACCACCGTCGCGTATAGTGCGATTGGAAGGACCATGCGCGGATGGAGACGTGGCGCTGAACGACAGATACGCTTACGATTTGCACGCGTTGCGGATGAATTGCCGGAGATTGGGACCGCAAGTTGGCTGTTCTGCGAAAGGGGTGTCTCGCAACCGCACGGCCGGCGAACACCCGCACCGGCCGCCATCCGGAGGGGAAACGGCGCCACGCTGCACGACCGCTTCAACTGGAGATGTGGCATGACTGCAACTTCTCTGTCGACCGCCCGCGAACGCCGCACCGAATCGCGCATTCCGGTGGACCTGGGCGCGCGCATTTCGCTGATCGAAGAGACGCCGGACCACGTTCCCGTTTCCTTTCCCTGCCGCATCCTCGACATCACGCTGAACGGCTGCCGACTGCTGACGCACCCGGAGCACACTGCCGATGTGGACCCGACGCGTCGCCTGGAGCTGAACGTCGCGCTCGGCGCCTCGGAGCACTGCACGTTTAACGGTGAAATCCGCTGGACCCGCCGCCGGGAGGACGGGCGCTCCGAATCGGGCGTGCGCTTCCTCGGCAGTTCGCAGGCCGCCCGTGACCGCCTGGACGCCTTTCTGCAATTGCCGCAGTCGCAGCGCCGCACGCGGAAAAGCGGCAGGTACCTGAAGGCCGCGAAGCACCGCCGGCGCGTCGGCATCGCCCTGGTGGCGGCGTCCGTGCTGCTGGGGCTGGCGTTGGCCATCGCCTTTGGCGCGGCGCCGTCCTACCTCCGCCGCGCCAAGGAAGCCGCCATCGTCCACGAACGGCAACTCCTGGTCGACCTGCTCCGTCGCGAACGCGAAACGCTGCTGAAAGAGCTGCGTTCGGAGCGGAGCGTTCTGGGCTTCTCGGCCGGTCACGCGGAGCTGGGCTACCCGCTGGCCCCGGAACGGGAACATGCGGACGCGTTCTCGGAGCACGAGCGGGAAGAGCTTCGCCGCCTCCTCCAGGACCGGCCCGCCTACTGAGTGGAACGTCCGCAAGTAGATGAACAAATTCGCCGGGCGCCGCCCTCATCCTAACCCCAATACGGTTCAGCTAAGCGGTGGCACGGCCATCTTGGCCGTGGAATCATGGGCTGGAAGCCCATGCCACGACGCACCGGTCGTCTTGACTGAACCGTATTGTCCCTAACCCTCTCCCAGGGGGAGAGGGAATGTTCACCAACTTGCGGGGCGCTGTACTGAGAACAGCGCCAATCCCCTCACCCCGGCCCTCTCCCAAAGGGAGAGGGAGATATTCGCCCGGCGAATTTGTTCATCTACTTGCGGGACGCTCCACTGAACAATGCGCATTCCGAAGCTCCCGACGCCCCGCCACGGCCGACTCCGCATCCCCCGATCCACCCCATTCGAGGGCATCGCCGCAGGGCCCGACACGCCACCATCGGGAGGCGCGGCATCCGCGTCCCGGGTGAGGGGATCGATCCGCAGGGAGGATCCCCCATGGCATTCCGAGGCTTGACGCTTTTCGCCTGTTCCGCGATCCTGCTTGCGGGAATTGCATTTCACGCACCAGGAGACGATCCCATGCCCGATCCAACCGGGAGCAACCAGGCCGACTGGACCCCGCGCGCCGACCCGGACACGTTCCGTCCTCTCTCCGCGGAGGAAGAGCGCGTCATCGTGGACAAGGGAACGGAAGCGCCGTTCACCGGGGAGTACACGGACCACAAGGAGAAGGGCTACTACGCCTGCCGGCGATGCGGGGCGCTGTTGTACCACAGCAGCGCGAAGTTCAAGAGCGGCTGCGGCTGGCCGAGCTTTGACGACGAACTGCCCGGCGCCGTCCACCGCGAGACCGACGCCGACGGACGCCGCACCGAGATCCTCTGCGCCCACTGCGGGGGACACCTGGGGCATGTCTTTCTCGGCGAAGGCTTTACCGACAAGAACACCCGCCACTGCGTCAACAGCGTTTCCATGCAGTTCCAGCCCGAAAGCGACGCGAAGATTGGCCGGGCCGTCTTCGCGGCCGGCTGCTTCTGGGGCGTCGAACACCTGATGAAGAACACCTGCGGCGTGCTGGAAACCTCGGTGGGCTACACCGGCGGGAGCACCGAACACCCAACCTACGAAGAGGTTTGCTCCAAGACTACCGGCCACGCCGAAGCGGTGGAGGTCGTCTACGACCCGGCCCGCACCGATTTTCGCACGCTGGCCAAGCTGTTCTTCGAAATCCACGACCCGACGCAGAAGAACCGCCAGGGCCCCGACGTGGGCGAACAGTACCGCTCCGCCGTCTTCGCCGTCGACGAGGAGCAGGCGCGCATCACGAAAGAGCTTATCGCCGAACTGGAAGCGAAGGGGCTGGACGTGGCGACCACGGTCGAACCGGCCGCGCCGTTCTACGACGCGGAAGGCTACCACCAGGACTACTACACCCGCAAGGGCGCCCAGCCCTACTGCCATGCCCGGGTAAAGCGCTTCGACAACTGACCCGCCCAGCCATTGCAGCTGCGAACGGAAACGAACGACGCCCGGCGCGAAGCTTGCGCGCCGGGCGTCTGCATGTTTCCGGAAAGGAACCGGGGCCTACTCGCCGGCATCCTTTGCACGCTCCCCACCGGGAAGGCCGCTCAGATCCGCACCCGAATCGCGCAGGTGCCGCGCGAAGGCCGCTGCCTCGCCGTAGCGCAACACCCGGTCGATGCAGGGGATCCGGCGGTATGCGGCCATGTGGGTCTGGATATGCGCCAGGTTCTCGGTATCCTCCCTGGCGTACTTCTTCAACCGGGTCGCTTCCGGATCGTGCGCGAAACCGCCCGCCCCGGCGGTCTCTTCCGTGACAAGCACGATAAGCGGCGTCAGACCGCCGGCCACGCGTCGGTAGACGCCGTCTTCCTTCTCGAAACGATACCCGTCGAAAATGGTGCAGATGACCGCGGGGGCCGGCCGCTGCTCGGCCGGCCTGGGCTGATAGTCTCCGGGCAGTTCCACGCCCTTGACCCAGGCCGCCCGCGCGAAGGTGACCCCGCAGATGAGTTTGTCGGTGCGGACAATGTGTTTCGCGACCGCCCCATCCTTTTTCAGGTCACCGAAGACCACGTACCGGTTCCCGGAGAGAACGGAGACCCCGATCCGGTCATCCTGCAGGATCGCGGCCAGAATGGTGGCCCACTCCTCGCGGGAGACGGGGTTCGGATAGACAGTCTCACCGTTGATGACGAAGCGGTTTTCCTCCGCGTCGTAGGCCACCCGCTCGACCGGCTCCATTCCTTCGGCGCCGCCTTCCAGCACGGCGCCTTTGGGGATGGAGCCGTAGTGCGCCGAGAGGCGCGCTCCCGCTCCGTCCGCTTTCGGGTCACCGCCATCGCAAACAGACCACAGCGCAGCGGTGCACAGGACGACCGCGGCCAGCAGGCAACGAGTATACAGTGTTCGCATGGTTGGACTCTCTCCCGGATCTGTTCATCCCCTGAAGCAGCCTTCACCCGGTCTGCCGCGAGCCGGGAGGAAGGCAAAGGCCGGGGCCACAACGCAGGCGCGCAGTGGCCCCGGCATCACATGGCCTGTGACGGCAGGCGGCCTTTACTCCGCCGGCGCCGCGGGCATGCTGCCGTAGCGGTCCTCCAGGTGCGACAGGCGACCCGCCTGGGCGATGGGCGTACGGCACCAGACCCTCTTCCCGTCTTCTTCCACCACTTCCTTCCGGACGGTCACGTACTTGGCGGGGATGGTGACTTTCTTCTTGTCCGCATCCTCAACCTTGACGAGCTTGTCGACGGTCTCGTACTCCGCGGGAATCTCCTCGAAACGATAGTGCGCAGGCTTCACGAGCACCTGCTTCTGGTAGGTCGCGGTCTTGGCCGGGATGGCCACCTTCTTCACCTCGGGTTCCTGGACCATCTTTCGCACCCGAATGGTCTTGGTGATCGGTTCCACCTTCTCCTTCTTCGTGGTGGCTTCCTTCTCCACCATCACCTTTTTCAGCGTCCGGTAGCGTTTCTCTTCCTCGGTCGCCCAGTAGCAGTTCAGGGTTTCGCCTCCGCCCTTCTCCTGCACGCAATAGGCCTTGATCTTTCCGTCGGCGTTCTCGCTTGCGTGGACGGTCTTGCGCTCCGGCGCCACCAGAATGCGCTCGGTCTCGGTCTTCGTCTTCGCGGCGACCAGGCTCTCTTTCTCCTGGCCTTCCCTGACGACGACTTCCTTCTCGACCCACTCGTACTTGGCGGGCATGATCTCGTAGCGGAAGCTCTCCTCCTCCACCGTGTACTCGACGGTCTCGGTCTTGTACTTGGCCGGCACATAGATGGCCTGCTTCATTTTGTCCGCCACCTTCACGCGCACGGTCTTGAGTTCATACTTCGCCGGCGTCTGCTCGAAGTAGTGCGTCTCCGGCTGGATCTGCTTCCGCTCGGTCACGGTCTTGACCTTTCCCGGCATCGAGACGAGACACCAGACGTAGCCGGGTTCGGGTTCGGGCGCGGCTTTGCCTTCCTCGAAGGGGACAATGGCTTCCGCCTCGTCGCCCGCAATGACCCCCGGTCGGCAGGGCTTCGTGTCCGCCCCGTCGGTGTCCTTTCCCTTGTCCGCACCCCAGGTCGCCTGCCCGCCCACCAGCAGCAGGGCGACAGCAAGCGCCAGTGCACGACTTCCATGCATGCTCTTCATTTTGCTTCCCTTCCGTTCTCCATCTGGACAGGGCTTTGCCCCGCCCTGCCTGTCCACCGGCACGGCGATTCCGTCCGGAGCCTTTCGTGGTTTCTACCCGTTCAGCCGGCCGCCCGGGCGGTCACGCCGCCGGCGGCACCGGGCCGAATCAATCGTCGTCGTCATCGTCCTGCTTGCTCTTCCCGTAGAGGTAACCGCCGCCGGCTCCAATCGCAGCGCCAGCCGCGGCGCCCTGGACGCTGTCGGTCGCCAAGCCGCCAACCGCCGCTCCGGCGCCGGCGCCGATGGCGGTGTCGCGTTCGACCTCGTTGCAGGCCGGCAGCACCAACAGTCCCAGCAGCAGAGCGCCCAGCAGGCAGATTCTCGTCGTCGTCTTCATGGGTTCGCGCTCCTTTCGTATGCTCCACTCCACAAATCAGGCCGCATCGTCTTACGGCGTCGGAATTGGCGACCACTTCAATCCCGTCCAGCGGAAATCCGGATACAACCGTTGTTCCATCTCGCGGGCGGAACCGCTTCGCCATGCGTGAACACTGTCAACGGCGGCCGTAACGCGTTTCGCCGCGCAATTCGCTCCGCGCAAGCGGGCACGACTGGACCGGTGAAGGAATGGGGCGGGTCTCATATTCGCAACGAATGTCGCAATCAGACGCACGCGTTCCGCTTCATCCGCACCGCAGCAATCTCCAAAGGCATCTGTCCGGCCCACGAAGGCACATTGCAGAAGCAACTGCTGCAGGAACACCCCTTGCGTATTCGCTCCCAACGCAAAGTCGAACCACGAACGAAAGAAGGAGCCGGCGATGAGCAAACAGAACAGCACCATCCTGACCGTATTGGTGCTCATCCTTCTTCTCCTGGTCGCATTCTGGGCCGGGCGGGAATACGAGCGCGAACAGACCCTGGAGGACAACGTCCAGGACACACTGGAACGGGCCGGCGACGACATTGAAGAAGGCCTGGAGGAGACGGGAGAAAACATCGATTCCGCGCTGAATCGATAGCCGACCGGACCGGGCGCAACCGCTGCACCGGCCCGGACAGCTTCCGGTGCGGGACGTTCACGATGCCTCGGCACGCAAGGAGAAAGAGACGATGACCACGTTTGCCAGCACGCTTGCGACGGGACTGCTGCCCATTGCGGCCGGATTCCATATCGGATCGGGACTGGGCGGGCTTCTCTTCCTCATCGGGTGGATCTGGCTGATGACCATCGCGTTTCCGGACCACGTCGGCTGGGGCCTGCTGGTCCTCCTCCTGCCGGGACTGGGCGGCATCATCTACGGGGCCATGCGCTGGCCGGCCACCATGACGCCGCTTATCCTGCTCCTGGTCGGGATGCTGCTCGGTGGGGGCTTCCTGCTGGGCTCCGGGCCGCTGATCCACGGCTGACGCACCTCGCTGCCGCACGACAAGCCGGCCCCCCCTTCCCACTCGCACTGCGGGACAACCGGGACGCTCCGCGCCCCTGGCCGCAGACGCCCTGCCGTCCCCGACACGGCGCCAACCGGTAACACCCGCACCGACCCAGTACCGTTCGGTAACGAAATGCGTAACCATTCAGTAACAATACAACCACCTGCCGAAGACCGATACGCAGGCGCCATCCAACCTTAAGTCGTTTATGTTTAAGCTTTTAGGATTCACCTAAAAGCCTTTCCCCACCCGGGAACGGCGCTTGGCAATGGGTTTGGCGCAGCACGAACGACAAGCCTGCAGAGAGCAGCGCAAACGCAGAGAAGGAGGGCGACAGATGCAACGCGGATTGACCCTGGTCGAGGTCGTCATTTCGGTCGCGATTCTGGCGATTGTCGCCATGGGGCTGACGTCGGCCTACGTGACCGCGCAGGCCTGGTCGGACCTGACCGAAGAGCGTGTGGCGGCATCGAACGCCATCCGGACGCAGTTGGAGGCCATCTACGCGAGCCAGAAGGGCGCCAACGGGCTGGACAGCCTGCTGGCCACCTACGCCACGCCCGCCGACGGCGGCACGCAGGGCGAAGAGAACCGGACCTACGACATCGACGAACTGAACGGCACCCTTTCGACAGCGATTTTCCTGAACGAGAGCCGGGTCCCGGCGGTGCTGGGCGGCAGCCCGGTCACCTACACCGACAGCCAGGGCAACGAGTACGGCCCGATGGATCTGAACGGGGACGGGGACACCGACGACGATCACGGCACACCCGTCAACGGCGTCTACGGCACCAGCCTCGCGCCGGTGGAGATCACGGTGCGGTGGAATGTCACGGATTCGGAGACCATGGAGATGCGCCGCTATGCGCTCGTGGCGCGGGTGGACGAGTAAGGATAAGGAGCAGACTCCGATGCGTAACGAACGCGGCATGACCCTGGTCGAGGTCCTCATCGCGAGCGCCATCCTGACCGTCTTCCTGGTCGGCATGATGGGCTTCATGGGGACGCTGAGCGACAGCACCAGCCTCCATCGCGTCCGGGCCGATCTGCTGACCCAGGGCGACCGGGTACTCAACACCATGACCGAGACGCTGCGGTCGTCCTTCATCCCCGGGACAAGCCCGAACGACTGGCAGACCAGCCTCAACGCCGGCGACACGCAGGTGCGCTTCGTCCTGCCGCTCGACTTCGACGGCGACGGGGATGTCGTGGACGCCGCACTCGACCCGGAATGGGGCGTCTATCGGGAAGACGTGACGCCCTACAGCTATGTCCTCTTCGACCCCGCCGCCGCCAGCCCGGCGCAGCGGTACTACTTCCAGTCCAGCCGCACCTACTCCGAGAGCGCCGCCAACGTGGACCTCAACCGCGACGGCGACACGAACGATTCGTTCCAGATCGGCTCGATCATCCTGGAATACCCGTCCGGGTCCTACACGCCGGTGGGCGGCTCCACCCCGTCCAGCATCGCGGCCGGGACGGTGCGGCAGATTGGCGACATCGTGATCTCGGGCGACATGGACGGCGACGGGGTGATCGACCCCATCTTCCTGCTCAACGGCAGCCGGCTGACCATCAACCTCTGGCTGACGAACCTGGACATGGAGGAACCGCCCGTCCAGCAGGTGACGACGGACATTGACCTCCGGAACATGTAGCCTGCCGCCGACACGACGGCAAAGGCCCGGAGCGCGGACAACGAAAGGAGGCGCGGGATGAAGACGAACGCACGCAGGAGCCAGAAGGGGTCGGCCCTCATCATGGTGATGATCATGGCCCTCATCGGCGCCGGCATGGTGGCGGGCATGCTCATCCTCGCCCAGAGCGCCCAGGAGCAGGCGGACCTGCAGATCGTCCACGAGGAAGCGCTCGACATCGCCGAGATCGGCCTGAACGAAACCATCCACGAGATCCGCAACTACGTGCTGGCCAACAAGGCCGGTTGGGTCGACGCGAACCTGGACAGCGGCAGTCCGGACACGCGTACGCTTACGGGCTCCATCAAAGGCGTGCCCTACACGGTCCGCGTCCGGAGCGCCTACCTTGCCTACCAGAGCGATCCGCAGGGCAATGCGGGGTGGCTGAAGGACGTCACCGGCACGCGCGGCGACGGAACAAGCCAGGACTACGACATCTATGAAGTTGTCGCGGTCACCGGCACGCGCGCCACCGACGGCAGCGAAACCGGCGTCGGCAACGACGACTACCGCAGCGGGGTGCGCGCCATCATCGAACTGCCGAAGATGACCCTCGGCAGCATGATTCCGTCGCCGCTGTACATCGACAACGACCCGGACCCGCACTTCGCCGGCAACGCCTTCAGCCTTAGCGGCGAAGACCACGAGATGGAGCCCTCCCGCGAATCGGCCACCATCAAGATGCCGTACAACGGCACGGTGCAGATCGATTACGAGGGCTCGACCGCGGGGTTGCGCTCCGGGTTCTACCTCATCGACCCGTACACCGGCGAGGAGATCTGCATCTTCGAGGACAACTTGCCCGGCGCCTCCTACCCCACCGACAACCGCGAATTCACCCAGGAGCAGTGCCTCAACTTCTTCGCCCGGACGGCCGGCAGCGCCTGGGGCATCGGCGACTACGACCACTACACCGAGGACACCGACCCGTACTCCGGGAAGCCCTGGGCCAAGAAGTTCGTCCTCGATCCGGACGGGAAGACCTACCTCACCGACGGGACCACCGCCTACACGCACATGGTGGACGGGGACCAGAACATCTACGACGACAACGGCAACGTGGTCGAGCCTATCCTGGTCGACATCAACACGCCCCTCACCGACTACGCCTACACCAACGCCGACGGGAAGACCGTGGTCACCGTCCGCCTCGGCATCGAGGACCTGCCCGGCCGGTACAAGAAGTGGGGCACCGGCAGTTGGAAGGAACCGGACTGGGACTACGACGACGTAGTCGTGAAGCTCAACATTGTCCAGACCATCTGCGACACCTGTGGCGGCTCCGGCTTCCTGTCGTGCGACAAGTGCAACGGCACCGGGCTCAAGAACAACGGCGACCCCTGCAACCACTGCAACGGCGTCGGCCGCGAAGACTGTCCGGACTGCAATGTCGAGGAATACGTTGAACAGCCATGGTGGGAGCAGCCGGAAGAGAACTGCCTGACCGGCAACCCCGGCACCGAGGCGCTGGGCATCAACCCGACGCCCGTGGACGCCGCCGGCGTCCACAACGACGACGATGCGCTCAATACCCGCACGCGCACGCTGGAGGAGGAGTGGGACGCCACCGGCATCAGCGACAACCAGGTTGACCAGGTCCGCTGCGACGGCAAGGACGAGGACGGCAACCACCTCGGCTTCGACCGCGACGCGGTGGACGCCGGCACCATGCAGCTCTCCGAACGCTCCACCGCCGAGGGCTTCGACTCCTTCACGCACTCCAGCCTCGACCTGCGCCAGATGGCGGCCGACATCGTGGGCGGCACCCGCGACCTGCTGCCGGGAGAGACGAATCCCGAGACCGGCGAGGTCGGCGGCGGCCTGAAGGACGGGGTGCTGACCTACGACCGCATCGGCAACGGCCAGAACCACAACGACATCGGCACCAAGGCAAACATGAAGGTCACCTACATCAACGGCGACGCCGGCACGCTGGCCGGGCAGGTGGAAGGCGGCGGGGTGCTCATCATCAACGGCGACGCCCACATCAGCGGCAAGTGGGCCTTCGCGGGCATCGTCATCGTCCTCGGCGACCTGCAGGTCACCGGCGGCGGCAACGGTCTCCATGCCCTCGGCGCGGTCCTGGTCGGCGGCGAGGTGAAGGTGGCGGGCAACGCCGACATCTGGTGGTCCCGCGAAGCGGTGGACCGCGCGGCCGAGGCCGCCGGCAACCCGTGCTCCTACAAGGTGCGCAAGATGGTCTGGAGCCAGCTCGACAAGGGAGACATCGACGCGCTCGGCTACTAGCACCAAGGTGACGAGCGCCGGGCGCGACGCGGCGCCCCTCCGGCGAATCCGGACGGGGCGCCGCACATTTCGTTTCGGACAACGGTCGACATGCGAGGAGACGAAGGATGCGAACGCACAACGGGGGTGAACGGCGAATGGGATGGCGCGGCGTCCGGGGCGCGGCGCTCCTGGCGATGCTGCTTCTGGCGAGTGCCGCAATGGCGCCGGCCGGTGAAGCGCCCCCCGACACCGCGGCCACGACGGAGGCCCTGGTCGAGGAGGTGCTGGCCGGCAACCTGACCCCGGACCGTCGCGCCGCCATCGTGGACGAGCTGGGCCGCGGCGGCGACGAGACGGTGACCGCCGTGCTGGCCGCCTTCCAGGACCCGAACCTGTACGAGGAGAACAGCGTTCCGCTTGTCCAGGCACTCGGCCACATCGAGACGGAGGCAGCGGTCCGGGTGTTGCGGGCCGTACTGGCATGCGCGATCTTCATCCCCTCGGACGTCACCGACGCGCCGGCGCTCGTGAACCTTCTCCACGGCCCCGTCGGCGGGGACGCCGACGCCACGGCGCTCGGCCGCATCCGCGCCCGCCTGCCGGAGGACATCCGGCCTCTCCTGGCCGAACGGGCGAAGGCACTGGCGGAAGCCGGCGAGGACGACGCGTCGGTCCCCCCGGCCGAGGTGTTCCGCATCGTCGACGCGCTCAACGACCTTTTCGACCTCGATGACCTCTACGACCGGAAGGCCTATGCCGGCGTCAGCCTGCCGGTCAAGACCAAGGACCTTCTCTCCCGCCACAAGCCCGGCGTGGACGAGGCCGGCCACGGGCTGAGCCCGCTGGAGAAGGGGCAGCTCAACCGCCTGCTCATCGAGACGGTCCTCGCGGCGGCGGTCCAGCCCGCGCCCCGCCTCTTCGTCCTCCACTACAACGAAGAGATCGGTCGTGAAGGACTGATCGCGCTCGCGTCGAACAAGCACCCCCACGCACAGGAACTGATGCTCCTCTTCCGCCCCTTCGGCCTCCAGCACCAGAAGGCGCACATCGCGGCCCTGCGGGAGGTGGAGGATCCGCGCGCGGTCTGGACGCTGGCGGACTACCTCATCATGCCGGACCGGGCCCTGAGCGGCCTTGCGCTCCGGGAACTCATGCGCCGGCGCGACGCGGCCGGCGTCGAGAATGCAGTCGAACGCGCCTTCGACACGGTCGAACGCGGCGGCGAGACGGAGTATCCCGACCACGTCATCCGCAAGGTGATCCAGGCCGGGGCCGCCCTGCCCGACACGGGCGACGCGGCCGACATCGTCGGGGAAGCCCTCTCCAAGGGGCCCGGCGTCTTCCGCGACGCCGCCCTCGCCGTCGTCAGCCAGAACGCCCCGCTCCTCGCCGAACGCGACGCCCTGAACCCCGTCTACGGCATTGCCGCCCGCCGGGCCCCGAACGACGAAGAGCCTTTCGAGGGAGAACTGACCGAGACGCAACTGAAGACCCTTCTCGAGGGCATCCGGCGCTACCGGGTCGAGCGGGCCCTGCCCGTGGTGGCCCTGGGACTCACCAGCCGCTACCGGGAGGTCCGCATGCTGGCCTGCGACATCATGGGCGACCTGACCGACCAGAACTTCGGCCGGAACCCGGTGAAGTGGGAGGCGTGGTACCGGGAGCAGGGGCGGTAAAAGACAAGGCCTTGCACTTCTCCTTCCTCAAGAATACCATCCCCCCACCGGATGACTCTGGTCCGCGTATGACGACATGCCCCGCCACCCAGGCTGCGTACCCTTCACTACCTTGCTGCAAAGGACCTGCATCATGGGAATCTGGAAGCCAGCGTTCCTCCGATTGTTCGGCCTGCTGTATCGCACACGCCTAATCGAGCTTCTGTACCGCAAGTGGCGCATCAACCGCCGCCCGTCCAACCAGTTGATGATGGGCTGGCTTGCGGACTCTCTAATCCATTTCCGCAACCTGCCGGTCGCGATGGACGTTGGATGCGGCAAAGCGATCAACCGGCCGTGGTTCTCCAACCCCACCTATGTTGGCGTGGATGTCAACCCGACATTCTTGTGCAAGGCTGCGGACAAGTACCCCGCTGACCGCTTTCTGCAGGCCAACCTGGCGGAAGAGGACCTGCCTACCGCCGACCTGGTTGTCTGCACGCTGGTTCTTCACAACAAGCACTATCCCCCCGAACGAACCGTGGACGGAGTTCGCCGTCTCATTGCCGCGGTGAATCCGGGCGGTGCGCTTCTCTTCACCACGGCGCAGGTCAACGTCCCGTACGAAGACGAGGTGACCGCCCTTTTGACCGCCGCATTCACATCGGCAGAAAAGCGGCTCTATGGCAACTGGAACCAGCCGAGCTATCTTTCCATCCCGCTTGCATGGCTGATGCGGCGGTTTCCCCCCTTGCGCACCCACCCCCGAAACCGCATGATCTTCCATGTCTGTGCGGGGCGGTTCGCCGCCAGGGAACCCCGGAGCACTGCTTTACGCTGACCATCGACCGCCGGTCGTGATCAAGTGCGGTCAGGCCCGCGCCTTTCCGCGCATGTTTCGAAATTGGAAGTAGTAACGATTTTTCAAGGTGAAAAGGGCATTTTATGTGCAAACGCCTCACCTTCTCCGCGCGCAATGCCTGCCCGGTATGCCGGTCTGCCGCTGCAGCGCCCTACGACCGAATCCGCCACCTCGGCTACGACCTTTCGTTCGACCAGTGCACGATCTGCCGGCATGTGTTCATGAACCCGGTTCCCTCCCAGGCCGAGTACAACCGCTTTTATGCCGAGGACTTCTGGGAAGGAAAGACCGCACGCGCGGATGAGGCCGACGCCGCCCGCAACGAAAAGATGTGGCGCAAGCAACTCCTCTGGGCGGCCAAGCTGGACGATGCCCTGACCCGCTTCGACGCGCCGCTGCCCGACGGGCCGCA